>JBMLQR010000001.1:0-2241 GCA_049241465.1 Saprospiraceae bacterium
AGCCAGTTAATGGCGCAGCAAATTGCCAATAAGAACAAGAAAATTGAGCAAAAGCGTCAGGATATGTTAGAATTTATCCAACGATTCAGCGCCAATGCCTCAAAATCGAAACAAGCTACCTCCAGGAAAAAAGCCTTGGAGAAATTAAATTTAGAGGAAATCAAACCGTCCAGTAGGAAATATCCTTTCATCCACTTCCAGATGGAAAGGGAGCCTGGAGATCAATTATTAGCTGTTAAAGATTTGAGTGCCAAGGATTCTGAGGGTAATATCTTATTTTCCAACGTTTCTTTTACAGTTAATCAAGGAGAAAAAATAGCTATCATCAGTCAAAACCCCATAGCTGTTTCCTCATTTTTCCAAATCATTGCTGGAAAACAAGCGGCTGAAAAAGGTAGTTTTGAATTTGGACAAACGATTACAGTGGGCTATTTGCCTAATGAAAATCAGGAATATTTTTCAGCAGAAAATGATATCGACCTGATTAATTGGCTCAGACAGTTTGCGCAAAATAAGGACGAGCAGTTTATTAGAAGTTTCTTAGGCAGAATGCTTTTTAGTGGTGAAGAGGTTCAGAAAAAATCGAGTGTCCTTTCTGGAGGAGAAAAAGTACGTTGCATGCTGGCTAAGGTCATGTTAGGTTCACCTAATTTTGTGTTGTTGGACGAACCTACCAATCACCTCGATCTGGAATCTATTACGGCGTTGAATACCGCCATGCAGACCTTTAAAGGCAATTTATTGTTCTGTTCTCATGACCATGCCTTGACCGCCTCTGTTGCCAATAGAATTATTGAATTGGCACCCAAAGGAATCATTGACAGTTTAATGAATTATGATGACTATCTTGTTTCAGATAAAATAAAAGGAGACCGTCAGGTACTTTACAAAACCAAATAAATATGAAATTAGTTAATATATTGGTTACCTGGATATTTCTTTCAGCAATGATAGCGGCCAATGCGTTAGCTAATATATTGCCTATCAACCAATTAAATACAGGTCAGATATCCGCTTTTTATCCCAATTATTTTGTTCCCGCGGGATTCACCTTTTCTATTTGGGGAATTATCTATCTGTTACTGATCAATTACGCTATTTCTTATACTTATTTCACCGTCCTATCGGACAAATTTCCAAAGGTTGCTGCCTATTTATCGGTTATCAATAAATGGTTTTTAGTAACCTGCTTTTTAAATGCAGCATGGATTTTGGCCTGGCACTATTTATGGATCTGGACGAGTGTACTCATCATGCTACTCTTTTTGAGCACGCTCATCTATATTTTCATAACAGGAAAAGAAAAAGAAAACTCACTAAACAAGACGCAATCTTTTCTCTTGTACACCCCATTTTTGGTTTATCTGGGTTGGATAAGTGTGGCCACCATAGCCAATACAACCGCATTACTGGTCAAAATAGATTGGAATGGATTTGGCATTTCACCTGTCACCTGGAGTCTCATTATGATGATTACAGCAACTATATTGGCTATTTACTTTATTTGGGTGGAAAAAACAGCAAGTTATTCTCTTGTCATAATGTGGGCTTTATGGGGCATTCGCGCAGCGAGAACTGAAGATGCGCCATTTCTAAGTCAGGCAGCCCTGGTGGGTCTTGTTCTGATATTTATTGTGCTGGTTAGTGGCTTTATAAAAAAGGAAAATTCTGTAACTTAAATTAACTTGGTCTATGTAAGTAATGAAATCTTATGAAAAATATTGATAAAAATAGTTTAGAAAATGCATTTCGATTGTTCGAGTCGAATAGTATCAATAAAATAGAAACAGGCACAACCAAAGGCCTCAAAGAAATTCATCATTTTTTGTTTGACGGTTTGTACGATTTTGCAGGCGAAATACGAAACCTTAATATTTCTAAGGGCGGCTTTAGATTTGCAAATACACTATATCTTAAGGAGATTCTTGTAAAAATAGAACTAATGCCTGAAAACTCTTTTGAAGAAATTATTGCCAAGTATGTTGAAATGAATATTGCGCATCCTTTTATTGAAGGAAATGGTAGATCCATGCGTATATGGTTGGACATGATATTAAAAAAACAACTCAAAAAAGTTGTAAACTGGCAATTCGTTGATAAAACGCTTTATTTACAATCTATGGAGAGAAGTCCAATCAACGATTTGGAATTAAGAACACTTCTGAAAGAAAATTTAACCGAGGAAATCGACAATAGAGAAATCATCTTTAAAGGAATTGAACAGTCTTATTATTATGAAGG
>JBMLQR010000002.1:0-6275 GCA_049241465.1 Saprospiraceae bacterium
AAATTTCCTTTCAAACTTTACCTGTTGCCGTTCCTACCTTAGTTACCACCGATGCATCGGGGATTACCCAAACAACGGTAACATCAGGTGGAACTATAAGCAATGATGGGGGAGCAATAGTCACAGAGAGGGGTATTGTGTATGGCACCTCTTCTAATCCGACGACTGCAAATACAAAAGTGTCGAGTGGAAGTGGAACAGGTAGTTTTAATGTAAATGTTACGGCTTTAACATCCAATACGACCTATTATATCCGTGCCTATGCCATAAATAGTGCAGGAACGGGCTATGGCAATAACATCACTTTCCAGACTACCGTCCCCGCTGTTCCCTCCCTTACCACCCGTGAGCTATTAAACATTACCAATACCACTGCTACAGGGGGTGGTAGTATTACCAATGATGGAGGTAGCAATATAACGTCCAAAGGTATTTGTTGGGGAACATCTCCAAATCCCACCACATTAGATAGTAAGACTACCGATGGAACGGGAACTGAAACATTTGCCAGTTTCATCACCGGACTTTCAGCTTCTGTAACCTACTATGTTCGTGCTTACGCAACCAATAGTACAGGGACAGGATACGGCAATCAACAGGCTTTCACCACCAATTTCACCACAAATACCTTAGCTGTAGTGACATCAACTAGTGTTACAGGTTTAACTACAATTCAAGCCACCTTTAATGCAGAGGTGAGCAGTCAGGGAGGAGGAACGGTGACGGAAAGGGGCGCAGTATGGAACACTACTGGAAATCCCACAGTAAATAGCAATCGAGTTCCATCAGGTGCTGGAACTGGGGTTTATACAGCAACTTTAACTGGATTGAGCGGGGGGAGCAACTATTATGTGAGGGCTTATGCTATCAACAACTTTGGTATCAGTTACGGGGTTGAGATACATTTTACGACCTTATTTGGTTTGGCGACACTAATTACCAATAATGTTATTTCTTATAGCACATCTGCCAGTAGCGGAGGGAATATTATCGATAATGGTGGTTCAACAGTCACTGCAAGAGGGGTTGTTTGGAATACCACAGGATCGCCAACCATATCAGATAGCAAAACCATAGATAGTTCTGGTACAGGTTCTTATGTTAGCAGTATGACATCTTTAAGTCCAAGTTCCACGTATTACGTTCGTGCTTATGCGACCAACAGCACAGGCACAGTGTACGGAAACCAACAGACTTTTACCACTACGGCCACCTCTCAAACGGTTACAGATATTGATGGAAATACCTATAACACGGTTCAGATAGGCACACAGGTTTGGATGAGCGAGAACTTAAAAACTTCGAGATACAGAAATGGGGGTTCAATACCTTATGTAGTTGGAAATACGGAATGGCAAGCTGATACCACAGGGGCATGGAGTTATTATGACCATGACGCTGCAAACGACCCAATCTATGGAAAGTTATATAACTGGTACACCACGTTAGGCGATACACTATGCCCAACAGGCTGGCATGTCCCCTCAGACACAGAATGGACTACCTTGACCACCTATCTTGGAGGAGAAAGCGTTGCAGGGGGCAAGATGAAATCCGTTGGCACTGTCTATTGGAATGACCCAAATATAGGTGCAACGAATGAAAGTGGATTTTCTGCTCTCCCAGGTGGCTATCGTAGTATTGATGGTAGTTTTTATAATATTAGTAGCCACACTGTCTTTTGGAGTGCCACGGAGCTATATAATAGCTTCGCTCGGGGACGCCGCCTTTACGTCTACGCTAGTTTTGTGAAGAGCAGTGACTATGGAATATACGACAAGTCTGTTGGCGCCTCCCTTCGCTGCCTCAAAGACCAAATTCCCTCGCTTACGACAACGTCAATAAGCCAGGTTTCACAAACAAGTGCGATTAGTGGAGGAAATATTATCGATAATGGGGGTTCAACCGTCACAGCAAGAGGAGTTGTTTGGAATACTACGGGAATGCCAACACTATCTGATAGTAAAACCACCGATGGTTCCGGTACGGGTGTATTTGTTAGTAATTTAACGGCTTTAAGTTCAACTACGACCTATTATGTTCGTGCTTATGCGACTAACAGCACAGGGATAGCTTATGGTAATGAACAGACCTTTGCCACAATGGCAAACTCTCAAACCGTTACAGACATTGATGGTAATATATATAACACTGTTACGATAGGCACACAAGTCTGGATGAGCGAGAATTTGAAAACTTTGCGATATAAAAATGGAGACTCTATACCTAATGTGCTTGGAAATATTGACTGGCAAGACCTCAGCACGGGTGCATGGAGTGTTTATGACCACGATGAATCCAACAATACTGTTTATGGAAATTTGTATAATTGGTATGCAGTGGCTGACGGTAGAGGAATTTGCCCTGATAATTGGCATGTACCCACAGATGATGATTGGGTTACTCTGAATATTTACTTAGGAGGCTCCTTTTTATCTGGTGGCGGTAAAATGAAAGCTGTTGGAACTACCTATTGGGATAACCCTAATTCAGGAGCTACTAACGATAGCGGTTTTTCAGCTCTTCCTGGTGGATACCGTAATGTGGACGGAAACTTTGATTTGCTGCGTTTACACAGTTACTTCTGGTGTGGCCCTCCGCCTGAAGCTACACCTACAAATGGTTGGTTTCGCCTTTTGGATAACGCAAGTGATAATGTTGGAAGGAGCAATGCTAGTAAGCGATTTGGGTTTTCTGTCCGTTGTCTAAAAAATTGATTTTTAATTGTCCGTAGAGAAGTTTATTATGCTTAACTTATATAATAATCACTGTTTTAAGTAAGGTCTTGTAATTGTTCTCGCCATATAGAACCAGAATTTAACCTACCAGCTAACCCCAAAACTCAATCCTGAACACATCTGATATAGCCGCCTATCTGTGGCTTTGAAGCGAAGCGGCCTACCTCTTGCTTATCATTGTTTAGGGTTCTTGTCCAAATTTTTAAGCCTATGGGGTCTTTTGTGTTGCTCCACCATACGCCCACCTTTCCCGCACCGGCAAATTGACCACTTTCATTCCGACTTCCACTGGGTAATACATTCATTCCCGACGAATTAGTTCCATTCAGCTCGTTTGACCAGCCTTTTGTCGCCTTTAATTTTACACTGGCCTCATTGACGCCGCCCAATGTTTTTATAATCATTTCCCACTCAGAATCACTTGGTAAATGCCAGTCAACAGGGCAAATGTTTCGTCCATCAAGAATGACATAACCATTGTATAAATTACCCAGTAGTTTTCCATAATTAGGAGAATTGTCATAAATGGACCTGGCAGCTTTATTAGCATCAGACCACTTTATATCGCTTTCGATTTCTGGGATTACATCTCCATTTCTAAATCGAGATACCTTAAGATTTTCTGCCATCCATTTTTTATTTCCAATTTGTGATATCCGATAACTATTGCCATCAATGTCCCTTAAAATGTCTAAGGTGATTTTTGCCTCAAAAGAGGGCGCCGGCTCCATAATAGTTTTATTCTCATTTGATGGTATTGCAATATTTGCAGGTGTAGGAGGAACCGATTTTTCAAATATTTCATTTTTTCTATTTCTCATTAGGTAATGATAAACATTTTGCTTATCAATGGTAATGGTATAAGCAGTCACGAATTCAAAACCATTTTTTGTCATGAAATTTAAGGCATCGATCATACTATTAAATTCTACTGGTTTTCCATATTCGTCCTTTACGATGGTATTTCCCATTTTAAAATATTTCGTTCTTTGCCCAAAATCAATTCCAACGACTACTTTTGTGCTAAAAAATTTTGCAGCGCCTACTATCTGGACATATTCCACATCAATATCTTTAATTGGAATATCATTTACCGTTTGTGCAAGAAGACTGAAGGAAACCAAATTAATGGCTATAAATGAAATTAATTTATTCATTTTTAAATATTGTTTTTATACAAGTTCTTACTTGTTTGGTGAAATGTTCTTATTTTATATTTTTTAAAAATGGCTGAAATGCATTTTCAAATTTTGGTAGATAATTCACAAAAAAAGCATTCATTTCTTCCCAATGCGCTTCATTAAATAAATTCACATTCTGAAGTTCGAATTTCACTCGACTCATTTTATTATCAGGTAATTCTTCCCACTCCAGCGGATGACCAAAGGCAAGATCAATAGCGTCTTTATGCTTACATAGCTTTTTAAAATAAGATTTGTTTTTTTCCTTACTTGCCGTTGAAATACCTAATTCAATTCTGATATTAGATTTTGTTATGATTAAGGTATAAGCTAAACCGCCAATGCCTGCACCGGTGCTTAACCAATGGTCTTTTGATGGGTTTACATTGGTAAATAAATTGGTATGTTTTAAAAGGGGGAGTATTTGCTGCCAATATTTTTTTCTAACACTAAATCGATTCGGTTCAGCTATGTTTTCCACATTGGAAGCGTATTTTATGAATAATTCATCTTCTAATTCAAACAAAACAAGTAGTTTTTTTAAGATAATGAATTTTGAATGACTATCAGTGTTTGTTTCTATAAACCATCCATTTTCAACTTCCTTTGCTGTCCTGAAATCAGTCATATTTCTCGTTATTTTTAAAATATCCTGATGGCTAATGAGTAATGGAGAGTTCTGTTGAAACAACCTTTTGATTACATAAAAATACATTTGGGCAAATATATCTTCCTCTATTTTTGAATTCTCAAAAATGAAGTATTCCAATCTTTTGTAAGTGGGGCTTTCTGCATCAAAAATATTTTGCTCTTCCGAATCTTCTATTTCCGTTATCTCAATATCTGGAAATGCCCAGATTTTGACGAATCGTTCGTAAATAATATTCAATCTTTTCTCATAAGCTGCTGCATTCCAAGTATCTATAGATTTTAAGAAAATGTTGAGCCATAATCTGCTGAAATTATAACCTTGCTCGTTTCCGCCAACATTCATTTCTTTTTTTGCTTTGAATGTTCTGTTACCTAAAGCACCATTATTGCCGGAAAGCGTCAGATTTCCAATGGTATTGAGGTGTTTTTCCTTAAATAAAAAATAATCTTCCGATGATAGCTCCTGGTTCCATTCATCACTAGGGTTTTTAGGGAAAATATGTTCAATGGTAATTAGCTCGTTATTGGTGTTTACATATTCGCGATTATTGAAATTCTCCAGCATCTCGAACAGGTAGTTTCGGTTTTTAGGTTGTGTATTGTAAAGATCTTTGTCCCTTAGCGCTGTTTTTATATCCTCATTGCTCGGAAATTTAGCTCTACCTTTTTTCTTTACCAACGCTCTGGCAACAGATTCATAATACTCTTCGGTATCCACTTCTGTATATAAGGACATGAATATTTTATTGAGTGCATTCGTTGGCAGACCAACAATAAATCTTCTCCAAACATAGCTTTGAATCAATTTCAGTATTTTAAGTAAATCCTCTTTGCTTAATATGCCATTATCAGCATCCTCAAAAACTTGTAGTAAAAACGGAAACGCAACATTTATTTCTAATCTGTTAATGTATTCCAGTTCGCGTTTTATGGCTGTATCCTCAACCATTGAGGGATTTATGAATTTCTTATAATGAATGGATAAAGACTTTATATTTTCAAGTTCCTGATGGTATCCTTCATCTTTTTTATTATTGTAAATGCTTTTAAATTCGGCATATACTTTGTTCTTATTCGGGATTTTTTTGTTCCTAAGGGTTAGATAATCTCTTATGTAAGCTGAAACCAAGGATGTCTGTTGTATATAATCTCTTGCATTTTCTTCAATAGGGTTCCAAATGGTTTCAAAAATGCGGTTTTGGTCTCTCGGAGGTAAATCCATCAATATAAAGTTCCGAATTAAGTCAGATTGTGATAAATCTAATCCCGTTGAATTTAAACTTTCAAAAATTCGTTGTGGATCATCCTTATCACGCTCTAACGAAATTTCAACGAATATTAAACGATTTAATCCATTTAGTATGGTATCAAAATTTCCTTCGTCTATATTACTCCTGAAATAATTGTAATTTTCAATTACGTTTGAAAAAAGTAAAGAATCATTATTTGTTCCTAATAAAATAGATTTAAAGGCTACAGAATTGGTATCTGTCTGCTTCAGTTTTAACTTACTCGATTCGTTTTTTACATATTGATTGATAAGGAACATATTGTAAAGTCGCTCGGCTTCCCGTGTATTTCCATGGTCATTTGCAAAACGATATAATGCAACGTATAGAATATTGATCGTAGTCAAACGCTGTTGCCCGTCTATAATAACTAATTCTTTAACTTCGCTGGTGTTGAAAGTGCCTTCGTACACGAA
>JBMLQR010000003.1:0-24211 GCA_049241465.1 Saprospiraceae bacterium
AGGAACTTATTGCTGACAGCCTCCAGGATCTTTTTGTAGAATTATGGCGAACCAGAGAAACCATAGGACAAACAGATCACATTAGAAAATATTTATATGTTTCTTTTAGACGAAGGCTAATTAAGGATCTCAATAAAAGTCTTAAAACACAAACCTTAGATCCTGAAACCGATATTAAAAACGACATTTCTTTCTCCGTTGAAAATAGTTGGATCGAAAATGAGGAGACGGAACTGCGGTCAAAAGAACTATCCGCTGCCATAAGTAAATTGAGTAGCAGGCAACAAGAAATTTTATATCTGAAGTTTCACAGTGAAATGGATTACGATCAGATTATTGAAATTATGGGACTAAATTACCAGTCTGCCCGTAATTTAGTCACCCGCGCATTGGAGGCTTTAAGGAAAAGTATGACATCTGTTTTAGTACTTATTTTTTTATTTTTAAAATGGACTTGAAGAATGAGTACAAAATTCCATTTTATTGCTTCTTAACATATAATTAACTGTGTAAATATTTTTAATGAAAAAAATTCATTTGTTCCCATTCTTGTTTATTTCATTTCTTTCCTGTCAGAAAGAAGAAAATTTGATAGCACCTGAAGTGGACGAAAGATTAACTTTTTTCTTTGAATCTTTTAAAAAGGAAGGTTCATCAAGGGGGCAAAACATAAATATGGAAGATATTATAGGACAAATAATTGATATTGAAACCGACGGAGTCTTAGGTAGGTGCAACCAATTGACTTCAGGGGAAAAACACCTGATGATTGACAAGTTATTTTGGGAAACGGCAACTATGACTGAAAAGGAATATGTTATTTTTCATGAATTGGGCCACTGTGCATTGAATCGACGACATTTGGACACGACAAATAAGAATGGTACTTGTACAAGTATGATGCAAAGTGGTAATGGGAGTTGTAAGATGGTTTACAATGCCCAGAACAGAAGTAAATATTTAGATGAACTTTTTTCACAATAAGCTATGGAAGAACGATTACCTTCATTTAAAGAGATTGTAGAGGATGAATCTTTCATTCGCTGGGTAAAAAATAATTCCTGGCAAGATGCCAATTATTGGGAGGAAAAAATACGACAAAATCCCGAAATGATGGAAGATACTGCGGCCGCAAAGAAATTAATTGAGCATTTCAGCTCAAATGATTCACCCGTTGAAAAGGGGTATCTAGATGGAATCTGGAATAAAATTGATAACGCAACCACTGAAAAAGGAAAAATACGTCCTTTCAGATCCATCTTTTTATACGCCGCTTCAGCTGCAGCTGTTCTTATTTTTTTGGTTATTGGCCTTTTACCTCAAGTTGAAACCTTTAAAACAGAAAATGGTGAAATAACTTCATTAACCTTACCCGATAATTCTCAGGTTACATTAAACGCTGGCTCCAAGGTTGTTTATAGTGGGAATAGGTTTAATACCCGTCGGAAAATCCAATTAACGGGTGAAGCCTATTTTAAAGTATCAAAAGGCAATACGTTTTCTGTGGTTACAACAGAAGGAACCGTAACTGTTCTTGGTACTACCTTCAATGTCCGAAGCAGAGATGAAAAATTATCTGTATTTTGCTACACCGGAAAGGTAAAAGTTAGTGATCAATTTAAAGCCGTTTATCTAACCAAAGGAAAAAAAACAGCTAAACTTCCAGGTGAAATATTGCAGGATGCTCAACCAACTGCTCTTAATGAGGGTTTACAATGGCGCAATGGGTCGTTCTATTTTCAAAATGCCCCCCTGAAGGAGGTTCTTGCAGAATTATCAAGACAGTATAATGTGGTTATTCATTTGCCTGAATATGAGGAAAATAGGGTTATCACCACTTCTTTTAACAATAAAAACATAGCATCTGCCCTTTTTAATATATTATGGCCGCTAAACTTGAAAGCTGAAAAAAAGGATGGGAAATATATTGTACAAAAATCAGTGGTTGAATAAGCTTAATCCCTATAATTCATGGGTATTTACTCTTTTATTCTTCCTTTTTGGTAATGCAACTTCTTTCGTAAAAGCGCAATCCAATAATCCCGAAATTTTACTTGCCAAGGTTTTACCTCTTCTTGAGGTTAGGTTCAATATAAAATTTGGATATGACCCCGAAATAATAAAAACGCTTAGCCTGAATAAAAGAATTTTGGCTACTGAAAATATTCATAGTGCCCTCCAATTAATAAGCGCCTCCCTTCCCTTAGAATATTTTCAGGCATTAGATGGTCAAATCCTCCTTAGAAAAAGAACAATATCAAAAGTAGAGCCTCCCGTTGACCTTGCTACCGTTAAAATAAAGGGTAAATTAATAGATGCCTGGACCGGCGAAATACTGCCATTCGGCGATGTTGTTGGAGAAAATGGTCAGGGTTTTTCCTCAGATGAAAACGGTAGGTTCAACCTGAATGTGAGTATAAACAGTCCCGTTACTTTCAGATATCTTGGGTATGAATCTAAAATATTGACATTTTCCTCAAATAAGGAGGATGTTATCCTAAGATTAGTTCCAAAATTAAGCGCATTACCGCTCATAGAAATCAGTGCGAAAATTCCTAGCTTAACCAATAAATCAAGTGGCATTTATTCTCATTTACATCCCAGCTTCTGGGGTAAAATGCCCTCTTTTGCCGCTGGAAATGATATACTTCGAAGCCTTCAGCAATTACCCGGCATTTCATCCACTGATGATTTGTCTGCCGACTTAAAGGTAAGAGGTTCCAATGGAGATGAAAATCTCCTCATTCTTGATGGTATAACGCTTTACAACGTGACTCACTTTTCAGGCATGTTTAGTCTGGTAAATTCAGATGCCATCAAAGAAGTGAAATTATTTAAGAATGCTTTACCTGTGTCTTATGGAGGAAAAACCGCTTCGATCATAGAGATAAATACGCTGTCTCCTCCTGAAAATGTTAAGATATCAGGGAAAATAAGTAGTAATTTACTGACTTCTCAAACGGTGCTTCAAGGGAAGATTGCTCCTAAACAAACCATTTTATTCTCCGGAAGAACCACTCATGGAAATCTTGGTGATTCGAAATTATTTGGTGCTCTTCAGGAACAAATTGTTACCCCCATTGTAAAACCTCTAGATCCCAATACAACGATCACCAAGGAAATTGCTTCCTATAATCCAAATTTTAAATTTCATGACCTCCAGGGTAAATGGAATTGGGAAATAAGTGACAAGCAAAAGTTACAAGTAGCCTTTTTTTATGGCTATGACGAGATGGACTATTCCTATAATAAATTCATTAAAACGGAAGTTGGGAAATCATTTTATTATCGGAAGGAATATTTTAAGGAAATAGCAGATTGGAATAATATGGGTTCTTCCCTTTTATGGAATTTTACTCCAACTGAAAACTGGCAACATACGCTTCATGTTTCCATCACTGAATTTCAAAATAATGCCAGTATAATCAATGATTTTAAATTTGTAGAGGATAAAAAAGTAGATAAGATTTTTAATTTTGAAAATACCCATTTTAATAAAGTCGCCGGCCAGGACTTAAAATGGATTAGCAGATATACTGTTTCAAAGGAACAATCTTGGATTTATGGCCTTCAAACGACTAATAATCAAGTTAATTACGATATCAAACAAGATAGAATTAAGCCCTTAACTGGTCAAAATGAAGCGTTGCAATCCGCAGCTTTCGTTGAGTTAAACCAACATCTGAAAGATTGGACTTTTAATGTCGGTGGCAGATTAAATTTATTTGCACAGAAATTGTATTTTTCACCAAGTATCGATGTAAACTATCATAAATCAAATACCCCTTTTACTGTAAAAGGCTCATTTGGTAGGTATTACCAATTTTTGAGGCAGCTAAATCATGAAGATCGGTATGGTAGAAATTATGGTTATTGGGTTTTAAGCAATCAACAATTTCCCGTATTAAGCAGCAATAATTCAATGATTGGTGCTAACGCAAAATGGAAGAATTGGGAATTTGATGTTGAATTTTACCAGAAAAATAGTCAGGGTGTATTGGAGCAAGCCTTAGCCGTTAACAATGTGAATAATCCGGACAGTACTCAACGACCACCAAGTTTCATCCTATATGACGGAAAAGGACAAACAAAAGGAATGGATTTTTTCATTCAACATACAGGAAAATACTTTACTGGAATGATAGCCTATACTTTGAGTAAATCAACCAACCAATTTAAGGAAATTGGCAATGGCATCGCTTTCCCATCCTCAAACGATAGGAGACATCAGCTGAAAATAAATGGTAATCTGCAAATTGGCAGATTTGATTTTTTTGCTACTTATAACTTTGCCAGTGGAAGGCCTTATACCGACCTTTCCAAAATATTGGAGAATAATGACAAAATGCAAAATAATCCTAAACCACCAAATCCGGGCAACCCCATGTCAAATATGCCTAACAATCGACGTGATGTTGTTAATCCATTGGATAGGTTAAGTTATTTAGACGATTATCAGCGTTTTGATATTGGTGCTAGTGTACATTTTAAGATGGGACAAACCTCTAATTTAACCATTGAAGGATCTATATTTAATATATTTAACAGGAAAAATGTAAAATACAGACAATTTATATTCCATTTACCTTATCAACTTAAATCAGCACCAACTTCTAAAGAATTGGTGGTGGGTACTGAATTACAAATGTTAGGTATTACCCCAAATTTAAATCTAAAATTCTCTTTTTAATCTTTTGATAATATAGTATTTACATTGAATTAACAATAAATATTGAATTTTGTATTAAATAAAATAAATGAAAAGAGAACTCGATATCGCCATCATTTCCGATGTTCATCTTGGTACTTATGGTTGTCATGCCAAAGAGTTATTAAATTATCTGGGTAGTATTAAACCCAAAACGCTCATTTTAAACGGAGACTTTATAGATATCTGGCAATTTAAAAAAAATTGGTTTCCTACTGATCACCTGAAAATAGTACAAAAATTACTTAAAATGTCAACCAAGGGTACGGAAATCTACTACCTGACAGGTAATCATGACGATGCACTGAGACATTACAGCGATTTTAATAATGGAAATATTCATCTAAGAGATAAATTAGAACTAGAAATAAAAGGGGAAAAATATCTTATTTTTCATGGAGACGTTTTTGATTTTTCTATTAATATTTCTCCCTTTTTAGCTAAAATGGGTGGTAAAACGTACGATTGGCTCATCCTTTTAAACCGTTTTATTAACAGATTAAGAATATCCCTGGGGTTAAATCCTCTGTCGTTCGCAAAAAAAATAAAACAGAGTGTTAAAAAAGCGGTGAAATTTGTAGATGATTTTGAGCAAACAGCCATCGATGTGGCGGCAAAACAAGGCTGCCAATATGTTGTTTGCGGTCATATCCACAAGGCACAATTAAAGAAAGTTCAAACCTCATCAGGTGAAATAACCTATATGAACTCTGGAGATTGGGTGGAAAGCCTTACAGCTTTGGAATATATGTATAATGATTGGAGTATATATGAATACAACGAGGTAGATTATAAAGTGTTAAATCCCTGGTTACAAACAGATAAAACAACAAATAAAGAAAGCGAATTAAAGGAAATCCTTATGAATTCTTAGCTAATAAAACGCGGGTAAATTCATCCTCCTCTGTAATTGGAGTAATTATCAGACTATCCTGTGTGATCAAATCAATGCTTAATAATTGCTTCTGTTCACCTATTACTATTTGAATTTCTTTGCCTCTTTTTTTAAATTTCCAGGTTCCTGTGGTCAACATTTCTTTCCATTTCATCTGAAAAGTTCCATCTTTTGAGAATTTCAATTCTGTAAACTGCTTCTCCAACATCCACGTTTCCATTAGTTCCTGAGTTTTGACAGAAGCCTTCCTATTGTCAAGTTCCTCTCTGGTTGCCAATAAATTATATTGCCATGATTGGCATAGATTATTTTTAACCTCTGTTTTTACGCAAGAAAAAAACAGACTATACACGAGTAAAAAACAAGTAGTATAGGTAAAAAATACAGAACGGGACGAGGATGTTACCATTTTTTATTGATCAGAAATTAACTTTTTATTAGATGCTCTGTAGGCTTTTGGATTAAGGCCAGTGATTTCTCTAAATTGCTTGTTAAAATAAGATAAATTATTGAATCCACAAGCAAAACATACATCTGAAATCGATAAATGCTCTTCTTTTAGTAAACTTGCTGCCTGGGCAATGCGAACTTCATTTACAAAATGTGAAAAAGTTTTTCCTGTTAATTTTTTGAAGTACCTACAAAAAGCAGGCACTGATAAATTTACCTTTTCTGCGGCGGTTTCTAAATGTATTTCATCCCCGATATTCTGATCCACGTACCGATAAATGGCTTCCATTCTGGTAAGATGCTGAGCATTCACTTCAAGGGAAAAACCTTCGACCTGCAGCAAATCATATTCATCGGAAACGGCCATCATTTGTAAAACCTTTAATAATCCCAATAATTTGCTAAAATGATCCACCTCCAGCATAGAAATGAGTAGCTCTCCCACCATTTTCTTTGTTTCGCCGTGAAAAATGACGCCCTTTTTCGACCTTTCGAAAAGCTGGTTTATCATGGTCATTTCAGGTATTGAAAAAAAGTCAGGGCCGAGAAATCCTTCTTCCATTTGAACAACGATTTCAATTTCACCTTGGGCCATCTCCTCAGTGAATCCAAAATGAGGTAAATTGGGGCCCAAAAAAATGAGATCTCCCTCTGTATAATACGATATGTGGTTAGCGATATGTCTTTTTCCCTTTCCGTTACTTATATAAACTATTTCAAATTCAGGGTGAAAATGCCAGTGAGGCCCCTCTTTCTCTGGTGACTGAATAAAAGATCTCAGGGTAAACGAATGTCCAAAACCTGGATTTATTTTTTCTAATTGTGGTTTCATCCTCTCAAAAACGACTAAACCTGCCCAATAGTTTACTCTTTTACTATTATAAATAGTATTGAAATTAAAGGGAGAAAGATTAATTTTGCGCAAAAAATGCTTGTTATTTGGCGTTACCGCAAGGATCATCCCGTTTTATTTCCCATTACCATAGGTTTCTCCATGCTAAGTTTTGGTTTTGGGCATTGGATAGGACGAATCCCCGAAACAAAGCATTTACTGCATTTATCGGAAAGTGATATTGGCCTGTGTTTTTTTGGCATGGCCTCAGGGGCTTTTTTAGGTGCTCAAATGGCATCAGGCATTTGTGAAAAATGGAAACCCTCTTTAGTTATTAGTGTAAGTTGCTGGCTTTTGAGCTTGGGTATTATGTTGATACCTTTTGCAAAGAATCAATGGATGCTTACCAGTATTCTATTTTTTATGGGTGCTGCAAATAGCTGGCTTAATGTTTCTATCAATGCCGCTGCCAGTCAAATGGAAACTAAACTGAATACGCCCATATTAGCCACTTGTCATGGTATGTACAGTTTGGGAGGCTTCCTGGGAATCATTAGCTCCGGTATTTTTGCTACCGCTCAAATACCTTTAACCATCCATCTTCCCATCATTGGTTTTTTTATGGCTATTTATGTAGCTTTTGCTTACAAATATTTTGATGTAATTCAACCGTTACAAAAACGGGAAGCTCATAAAAAATTCAATATACCTGAACCCTGGCTTTTAAAATTGATGACCATCGGACTCATTGTTATGGTCTGCGAAGGGGCAGTAACTGATTGGAGTACTTTATATCTGCGCGATGAAATGAAGGTATCTGTAATGTTAAGTACTTTCGGATATGCCGGATTTTCAATATCTATGGCAGGAGGACGATTTTTGGGGGATTACGTACGCAAATATTATCAACCTATCATCCTTGTGCGATATGGTATTTTAATAGGTGCCGGAGGCCTTTTGGTTGCAGCAAATTTACCATTTACGGTAGGTATAATTTCAGGTTTTTCCCTAACAGGTATAGGCTTTTCAATTATCATCCCCTTATTGTTTGTTTTATCCGCCATGCAAAATCCTGATAATCCGACGATAGGTATTTCTGGCATTGCCACTTCAGGTGTTATTGGTTTTTTGATAGGCCCGGCGGTAATAGGAATGATTGGAGAAGTTTTCTCGCTTTCTGTCGCTTTTAATGGACTGGGAATATTAGCTTTATTTGCAGCTTACATAGCCTGGAAAAAATATTAAAAACTTTGATTTTTTCTTGCCAAAATCTAGTTGTATTTTGCATTAAATATTAATAAAATGACCCTTCACGACAAAATTTACGGATTACACATTGTAGGAACTCTTTTTCTTTGGGGAGGTGCCATACTTTCCTTAATTATGGCTAAAGCAGCCGTTAAAAAACCATTGGAAGAAAGAAAAACACCCTGGTTAATAGCTATCATTTCTCAATGGCTCGTGCCTATAGGTGCCCTATTGTTAAGTATTTCAGGTGTTGGGTTAATCAACGAAGGTTGGGGCTGGTTTTTAGGATGGCTAGACATTTCAATAATTACTACGCTGCTTATTATTCCCGTTATTATCTTTCGATTAAATAAATCACTAAACAAAATAATGGATAAAAACGGGCCATTTTCTTTACCAGCCGTCACACTTCCCTCCATCATTGGCGCTCATTTTTATCAGGTTTTTGCTTTATTATTTCTTGGCACTTTGCTTATGCTTGTCAAACCGGGCACACCCATGGCTGTTTTAATGGCAGCGGGAACTTTTGCCATTTCCTGGATTTTACAACCAAAACATTAATGATGCTATTGTAAAAACCGCCATTTAAATCCAAACCGAAGTCCTCCTGTCGGTAAATAGTACCGATAGACCTGAGAATATCTGGTTTGCAAAAATGCAGCGGAGATGTCCTCAAATTTCAGGAAAATTCTAAATTTTGTAATTTTGAAGCTTGCAAATGCGTCTAACAATGGATATGGAGCATCTGGATCGCCCCCATTTATTTGAAATTGAGCAGTTAGTGGAAAGTAGGTATAGGTTGAAAATGGGGTGAAATAACGAAATTCAACCCCCATTCTTGTTTCTAATACCTTGAATAAACGAGTATTTAAACTCAATGTATGGCGCGTCCACAACCTGGGTAAAGAAAGAACGTCCTCACGATTTGTTATTTGAAAAACAAAAATCCCTTCCCAACTAAATTTTCCAAATTGAATTTGTTGTTTATAACTAGACTGTAGAATGGATACGGGTGCATCGACTTGCGCTGGTTTTCCATCCACATTATAATATATAGCATTATCAATGACGCTTAAAGTCAAACCTACCTTACTTTTAAAACGGCTTATATCCATCTCGCCACCAATTTGAGTAGTCAAAGATCTTTTAAAATCATTCTCCCATATTGGCCGTTGAGATACGAAAAATTGTTTTTGAATTAAATCTGGACTGGCTAATTGATTAAATGCGGTCAAAAGTATGTTACCCCATTTACCCAATCCTAACTTCATATCTCCTGAAATAAAATAATCTCCCCTATTATCAAGAATTTGAAAATTAGCTTTTCCACTTAACGATAATCGTTCACTATATTTAAGGGAAGCCGATCCGTCAAGGGAAAGATTATGAACGGTGGAATCACCTGGTTCAAGTTTTAAAAAATGTAATTGCTGGGAAAGTCCTGCCTCTACATCAACGATCCACTTTTTTCCTATTTGTGTTTGAATATAAAGCGAATTGTCCAGTGTATTAGCTTGAATTCTATTTCTCAATCCCCTTGGATCTGTAGCAAATGATTTATAATAATTATTTATGTTATTTTCCGTCAAGGCGTCGTCATAAAACAGATAAAAACTATTTTTCCAACCCAATCTGTGTGCCAATTTTAAATACCCACCTGTCAGGGTGTCAGGTTTCACGGGAGGAACAGGCCGTGGTCGAAGAGATAAGGAATCATTTACTCTATTTAAAAGGGCAGAATCAACAGGGACGGGCGTAGGTTTTCGGGGTAAAATAGTGAAAAATTGTCTGATACTAAACTCTTGCTGTTTCATTTCAGAAGCTCCATTTTTCAATTGAACGGTAGCAAGGCTCAACGAAAAAAAATCGGCACCGGGGTCAGGTAAGGCAATAATGCCTCCATTTTCCCTTTGTAAAATTCCATTTTGAGCCATAATCAAGTAACTTTCATACCTACCTTTCTCTGGCTTAATCCAAAAATTTATACCCAGGGAGGAAGTACGACTTTTCTGATTACTAAAATGAGAAGCGTTGCCAATCTGATTCAACCTATTATAATCGATAGAGAAATTTATCCCCTGGGCGAAATTTCTACTGAACTGAATACCAAAAAAACCATCATTTTGCTCCCCCGTCTGATAAAAAGAAGTTTGGGTAAAAGCACGCTTCAAGGAATAAGCAGGTACTCTGTCTGCCGTTAACAAATAGAGATCAAAAGCGTGCAAACCAAGATCGAAGCCCTTTCTTTGAACAGGTTTATAATATATTGGGTAAGCGGGAGATCCTGGAAAACCTAAATTAAAATATTCGAAAGTCGGTTTTCTGGCGGGATCGTGTTGATGAAAATCGTTGGTTAAACTACTATCTAAAAAAGGATACACTTTATTTTTATCCCCTGGGAAATGAAAGAACATGGGAAAAGTATCGGGTTCAATGTCCCTTTGATTCCCCCCTGTTCCACCAGAACGCCCCATAGAAGATCCCCCTCCACTCCCTGAATTACTAAAGTTGGGTCGCTGGGAAAGTAATTCACCTTTGGCTATCAAGAAGATAGCCAAAGGAAGAAGCCTAAAAAACCATTTTTGCATTTAGAGATCCAATAAAGCCGGATTCATGCCCATGTTAGAAAAGCCACCATCGTTATATAAATTTTGCATGGTCACCATACGTGTAAAATCAGAGAACAGACAAACACAATAATCGGCGCAAGACTCAGCGGAGGCATTTCCAAGAGGAGACATTTTATCGGCATAATCAAAGAAAACATCAAATCCTTTTACACCAGAACCTGCCGTTGTCATCGTTGGAGATTGAGAAACGGTATTCACTCTCACCTTATTTTTTACTGCCCAATGATAACCAAAACTACGCGCGAAAGATTCCAATAAAGACTTACTTTCAGCCATTTCGTTGTAATCTGGGAAAACGCGTTGCGCGGCGATGTAGGTAAGCGCCAGGATAGAGCCTCCTTCCGCCATAGCATCCAATTTCCAGAGAGATTGCATCATTTTATGAAAAGAGATCGCGGAGATATCAAACGTTTTGAGCATATAGTCATAGTTCAAATCGGTATAATCTCTTTTTTTACGAACATTTAAAGACATGCCAATAGAGTGAAGAACAAAATCTAGTTTACCTCCTAAGATTTCCTGAGATTTGACGAACAAATTTTCCAGATCCTCCTCACTTGTTGCATCGGCAGGAATAATGGTAGCGTTTAATTTCTCTGCAAGTTTATTGAGTTCACCAAACCTTAAAGCCACAGGAGCATTGGTCAAAGTAAGCTTTGCACCTTGTTCTGCGCAACGTTCAGCTATTTTCCAAGCTATTGATTTTTCATCGAGGGCGCCAAAGATTACCCCTCTTTTCCCTTCAAGTAAATTATTTGCCATATTATTAATTTTAAATTGCCACAAAAATACAATTTCCCCGCTAATTTATAGACCTAACAGTTCTTTTGCATTTTCAATAGCAAAAGCACTGGGTGGGTTTTGACTTAACATGGATGCGATACTAAATATTCTACCCTCTTTATCTAATGATTTCACACAGGTAAGGGTTCTTTCTGGCATTTCCTCTTTGTAAACAAAATAATGGGTATCAGCCTTCGCTGCCACCTGCGGGGAATGCGTAATAGTTATCACTTGATGTTCATTGCTCAAAGTTCTAAGGATATTTCCCATTTTTAGGGCGACATCTCCGGAAATACCTGCATCAATTTCATCAAATATCAAAGTAGGTAAAGGTATGGCACTGGCAACCAGCGATTTTATTACTAAGGCTAAGCGCGAAAGTTCACCCCCGGAGGCAACATCCTTAATGGGCAACATTCTACTACCCCTATTTGCTGCAAAAAGAAAAAATACAGAATCCTTACCATTTGGGCCAAGATCTTCCACCGATTGACAGTGAACCTCTAATCTTGCATTTTCCAGAGCCAGTAGAGACAATCGCTGATGAATTTTGTCCTCAAAGGTAGGAATAACGGCAATTCTCCTTTCATTTAAAACACTGGCCACTTGTTCCAATTGGTTTTGTAAATGGGAAATACGAGCTTCAATAGCAGCAATATCCATATTCCTATTCGCAAAACTTTCTAACCTCGACGCCAGTTGCGCTCTAAACTTAATTAACTCCCCAACATTGGATACATGATGTTTATTAAGGAGGCGATTCAACATATCCAGCCTTTCCTGAACCGTTTTCAAACGATCTGGATCATATTCGATAGCCTCATACCTATTTTCAATATCCCGGCTTAATTCGCGCAGTTCAATCTGGGAAGTTGCCAGCCTTTCATACAAGCGGCCCACCACCTCATCGAATCTTCTTACCTGGCTTAAAGACTGAGCAATATCAGATAATTGGGTAAGAATAGACGTTTCGCTTTCCTCTAATTGGCTAAAAGTCGCCCCAAGAATTCTTTTTATATCTTCCGCATGAGTAAGCCGGGTCAGCTCCTCCTCCAGAGAATCTTCTTCTCCCAATTGCAGATTAGCTTTATCTAATTCATCCCATTGAAAATTTAGGAATTCTATTTCGCGCTGAGAAGCCTGACTCATGCTAATAATTTCGTCTCTTTGCTTTTTCAGTGCGGCATACTCTCTAAATTCCTTTCTATATTTTGTAAGTAAATGAGCATTATCCGCCAATGCATCAACCATTTTTAGTTGAAAATTCTGATCGTGTATATCGCTGGTATCGAATTGTTGATGTAAATCTATAAGCTCCGCACTCAAATCCTGGAGCGTTTTTAAATTCACCGGCGTATCATTAATAAAAGAACGGGATTTTCCTGCGGGGGTCAATTCCCTTCGAATAATCAGATCATCTTCATAATCAATTTCATTATTTTCAAAAAATGAGGCTAAGCCGTATTTTTCTATAGAAAAATAGGCTTCAACGACACATTTTTTATTTTCATCAAATAATGAACGTGAATCCGCTCTATTACCCATAATTAGTCCCAATGCACCTAAGAGAATAGATTTTCCCGCACCAGTTTCACCCGTAATGATCGTCAAGCCGGAGGGGAATTCCAATTCCAATGCTTCAATAAGCGCATAATTTTGAATGAGGAGTTTCTTTATCATGTTTTTTACTGCCCTTTGTTAGAATTAATGAAGAATCCTGTATTTTCGAGCCAAATAGCTATTTTTGTTTCCAACGTTCAAAATTACAAAACATGAAGATTAATTTTTGTTTAATCCTTATCGCTTCTCTCGGACTTCTGCAAAATTGCAGTAATGCCAAAGCGCCCCACAAAAAAGGAAGTACGAGTTTATTAAGCTATGGAATTCCTTTGTATGTAAACATACCAAAAGATGTGGATATTAACCGTCGAATTGTCGGAAATATTACTGAAGTCATTGTTAAAGGCAAAGATGAAAAATCGTGGTTTGAGTTAATTGTCCAAAATTTACCCTCGGAATCTGAAGATTTGGCATGGAATAAATATCTCCAAATTGAAGATGTCAGAAACAATGTATATTTCACCAGAATTATGGAGGAAAATGAAAATGGGTTCATCTATGAACTAGTGCCCAGAGATAAACCCACTTACCATTTTCGATACGTCATTGTACAAGGATCACAGCTATACATCATCTCAACTGCACTGGGCAGTGAACTTACCATGGAACAAACGAAAGAATTGTTCGACGCCGTTAGCCAATAATTAGAAATGACTTACTTTAGTTGACCCGAAAATTTCAGTACGAAAAACGAATAAAATCAAAACTAATACTGAGAAAATAATCATGGTTGTAGTTTTTTGTTCAAGGGATTATACATCAAATGCAATGCAATATCCGAAGAGAATGGATAATCTGCAATAGATGGTAAACAAAAGTAAAATGAAACAGGCTGAATATTTTTATAAATAAATAGTATTCAGCCTGTTACTAAAAGGTTAAATGTTTGTTAAAGTAAATATACTTTTACATTCCACTAATCATATCCTCTGGTTTCACCCAAGCGTCAAATTCCTCAGGCGTTAAAAGTCCCAGACTCACGGCGGCTTCTTTCAGTGTCGTATTTTCGTTGTAAGCTTTTTTTGCTATCGCTGCGGCATTATCATACCCTATTTTTGTATTGAGTGCGGTAACTAACATCAGGGAATTATCGAGATGCATTTTAATACGGGCATGATTAGCTTCTATACCTATGGCGCAATGTTCATCGAAACTCAAACAGGCATCGGCAATAAGGCGGGCAGAGGTAAGGAAATTAAATATAATTAAGGGTTTGAAAACATTAAGCTCAAAATGACCATTCATACCACCGATATTTATGGCCACATCATTACCCATAACCTGTGCCATTGCCATAGTTAGTGCCTCCGATTGCGTCGGATTCACTTTACCTGGCATAATCGACGAACCAGGTTCATTGGCAGGAATAATGATTTCCCCGATACCTGATCGCGGTCCACTGGAAAGCAATCTGATATCATTTCCAATTTTCATTAAAGCCACTGCCGCGGTTTTCAAAGCCCCATGAGCGGCTACAATACCGTCGTGACAAGCCAGAGATTCAAATTTATTTTCCGCGGTAATAAAAGGTAAACCACTCAAAACAGCAATATGCTTAGCTACATTTTCAGAATAACCCGGTGGGGTATTTAGTCCTGTTCCGACCGCCGTTCCTCCCAAAGCCAGTTCAGCAACATGGGGTAAAGTATAGGAAATAGCTCTGACCGCATGGTCAAGTTGAGAAACAAATCCGGAGAAAGCCTGACCCAGCGTTAGCGGCGTTGCATCCATACAATGTGTTCTACCTGTCTTTACAATATCGGCAAAATCCTTCGCTTTTTTGTCTAATGTATTTTGCAACTGCTTGATTGCTGGTATTGTATGTTTTACTAAATAGGAATAAGCCGCAATGGACATAGCGGTCGGAAAAGTGTCGTTGGAAGACTGAGACTTATTCACATCATCGTTTGGATGCAATATTTTTTTGGCATCCGTCAATTTTCCCCCAGTTAAGACGTGGGCTCTATTGGCGATAACTTCGTTGAGATTCATGTTAGACTGGGTACCAGAACCTGTTTGCCAAACGACTAAAGGGAACTCATCGTCGAGTAAACCTTCGCTTATTTCATCACAAACGCGGCAAATCAAGTTTGTTTTTTCAGCATCAAGAATACCCGCCTCGTTGTTTGTCAGCGCAGCGGCCTTTTTCAAAATGGCAAATGCCCGAATAATTTCAATGGGCATAAGGTGACCGCCAATTTTAAAATTTTCAAAAGAGCGTTGAGTTTGAGCTCCCCAATACCTTTCTGCGGGTACGTCAACATAACCGATACTATCCTTTTCTTGTCTGAATGCCATGGCTTTCGTATTTAAAATTAATTTTGGGCAAAATTAAATGAATGTTCTATTTTTCCAAATAATGATTGTCATTGTTTGAACCAATTATCCGTTAATAAGGTTTTTTAGTTTATATTTAATCTATAATTTTATCACTAAAATTTCAAATAATGGCTTTTACATTACCAGAACTACCTTATGCTTATACGGCATTAGAACCCGTCATAGATGCGCGAACGATGGAAATTCATCATAGCAAACACCATGCCGCTTACACAAATAATCTGAACGCAGCTCTAGAGGGAAATGCGGCGGCTACAGGTTTAGACATAGAAGGAATATTGCATACTATTTCAACATTCTCACCGGCCATCAGAAATAATGGTGGAGGATTCTATAATCACAATTTATTCTGGACTATTTTGTCTTCCTCTTCCAATGCTGACCAAAGTCTTCCTGTTATTCAAGCGATCGAAACGGAACTTGGGGGAATGGAGGCCTTTAAAACTTCTTTTTCTCAAGCTGCTGCTACCCGTTTTGGATCTGGCTGGGCTTGGTTAAGTGTTGATAGTGAAGGAAAATTGTTTGTTTCTTCTACACCTAATCAGGATAATCCTTTGATGGATATAGCTGATCAAAAAGGTATACCTGTATTAGGTCTCGATGTTTGGGAGCATGCGTATTACCTAAATTACCAAAACAGAAGACCCGATTATATTCAGTCATTTTTTACGATTATAAACTGGGAGGAAGTTAACAGACGCTACCTATCTGCTAAGGGATAATAATAGGCAAAAAAAAGGCGGTCATTTTTGAAATGACCGCCTTTTTTATAAAGGAAGGAATTAACGGCGACTGTAATCGCTTTCAAATCCTGAACTTCCAAATCTGTCGTTACGGTCACGACCGAAACCACCACGGTCTCCGCGGTCTCCACCACGACTGAAACCACCGCGGTCTCCACCGCCGCCGCCTCCGCCACGGTTAAAACCACCACGGTCTCCACCGCCGAAACCACCACGGTCTCCACCACCAAAACCTCTTGGCTTTTGTGGACGTGGTTCAGCTTTTTTAACTACAATTGTACTACCATCTAACTCTGTTTCGTTTAGCGCATCAATCGCAGATTGTGCTTCGTCATCATTAGCCATTTCAACGAAAGCAAAGCCTCTTGAGCGGCCAGTTTCGCGATCCATGATAACTTTAGCAGAATCTACTGCACCAAATGCTTCAAATGCCCGCTGCACGTCTTCGCTCTGAGTGTCAAAATTCAGTTTTGCAACAAAAATGTTCATCTTTAAAAAAATTAATATTAAATAAAAAAAATAACAAGAAAAGAAGGTAAAACACAGGCCAATTAACAAATGAGAATGGCAAGAACATTAGGTTAAAAACACTCCGAAGATAAAGGCAAAAAAAATACCAACTTTTCCTGGGGTCTTCACTTTTAAAAACCCATTCACAAAAATAATCTAAATATTTTATATTATTCAATATATTTTATATTATTCGAAATTATTTATTACTTTACCTCTGTGGATTTTCGAAATTTTTTCTTTCCTTTTTCTAAAAAACAGGTGGATCTCACCCCAATATTACTTATATTATTGGGATGGGCTATAATAATATCTGTTTATCTATCTCTTCCCAGGCCCTTGTTTAAGGTTCCTTACGCAGCTATTTTAACCGATAAAAATGGGCAGCTTCTCAGTGCAAGAATTGCAAAAGACGGGCAATGGAGGTTTCCAACATCAAGTCGGACAGTAGAGAAATATACTGTGGCATTGGTTGAATATGAAGATAAAAGATTTTATTACCACCGGGGCGTTGACCTTATTGCACTCGCTTCCGCATTTAGGTATAATGTGCGCCATCCAAGTCGAAAACGAGGTGGAAGCACGCTGAGCATGCAGGTTATCCGGATGTCACTGGATAATCCACCCAGAACTTACTGGCAAAAAATAAAAGAATTGGTGTTAGCTTCCGTCTTAGAAATAAGCTATTCTAAAAAAGAAATATTAAACTGGTATGCCGCCCACGCTCCTTTTGGTGGAAATGTCGTTGGTATTGACGCTGCAGCCTGGCGATACTTTGGTAAAAATATTTCACAGATCACCTGGTCAGAAGCTTGTTTATTAGCAGTTTTACCCAATAGCCCTGGCTTAATTCATCCTGGAAGAAATAGAGATAAGCTGAAGGAAAAAAGAGATAGATTACTCGACAACCTTTATAAGAAGAAAATTTTAGACCATGAAAAATGGCAATTAGCCAGAGAAGAACCGTTACCTGAAGAAGTTTTTCCTCTTCCTCAATTAGCTAATCATTTGTTAAGCAGAACTTTCCCTCAACAAAGTGGAGGTATTATTCATACTACGCTCGACGTTGATATCCAAGAAAGAATGCAGGACAGACTTAAGCAATATCAACATCAATTGTCAGCTAACGGTATTGAAAATGCTGCTATTCTGGTTCTTGAAGTTTCCAGTGGAAAAGTCCTTGCCTATCTGGGAAATTCACCAAATGAAGCATCAAGTCATGGCAGGCAGGTCGATTTAATTATGGCCAATCGCAGTAGTGGAAGCATTTTGAAACCCTTTCTTTATGCCTTAAGCCTTCAGGAAGGTCTCATTTTGCCTACTTCCTGGTTAAGCGATGTCCCTTTGAGTTATCGTGGCTACAGACCAGCGAATTTTGATCAATCTTATAGCGGATTGGTAGCCGCAGATCAGGCACTAATAAGGTCTTTAAATATCCCTTTTGTTCAGTTACTTAAAAAATACGATGTCAGGCGATTCCATAACCAATTAAAAAAAATGGGGATTCATTCCTTACCATTTTCCGCCGACCATTATGGCTTGTCTTTGATTCTGGGTGGGGCAGAAGTTAATTTATGGGATCTATGTGGTATTTACAGTTCTATGGCCCGTTCCCTTCTGTTTTACACCCCTGGAAATGAAAAGGAAAAATACTATAACTGGCATTCGCCATGGTATATAAATACTAAAAATAAAGCAATAGCAATGGCCGACAGACAAGTTCCCGTCATTCAACCAGGTGCCATATACAGCACCTGGCAGGCCATGATTGAATTGAAACGACCAGATGAAGATGGAAACTGGCAGCAATTCTCCGGCAATCAACCTATTGCCTGGAAAACTGGCACTAGCTTTGGTTTCCGCGATGCCTGGGCCATTGGTACTTCTACCTCCTATTGCGTAGGTGTTTGGGTTGGAAATGCGAGCGGAGAGGGGAAACCAGGTCTTACGGGGATAAAAGTCGCTGCACCTTTACTTTTTTCGCTTTTCAACGAATTACCTGAAAAAGGTAAACTTTTTCCCGTTCCCAGTGCCGACTTGCATTCGGTGGATATATGTAAATCCTCTGGTTGGTTAGCTGGTCCTTTTTGTCCACAAGAAACTATCCTTACTCCTAAAACCATTAAAACAGGCGAGGTTTGTCCCTTTCATAAAAAGGTTTATTTAACGAGTGATCAACAATATCTCGTACATATTAATTGCCTGGAAAATGAAGGAGGAATTCCTGAAAACCGATTGGTTTTACCTCCTTTAGAGGCCTTCTATTTCCGGAAAAATAATCCCGATTATCATCCTCTGCCAAACTGGCACCCATTATGCCTTCAGAATAATACTTCATTTGATGAAAATGAAACCATGGAATGGATTTACCCAAGGGAGTTTACACAAATAAAAATTCCTAAGAATTTGGATGGTTCAGTATCAAAAACCGTATTTCAACTCGCACACCGACATCCGGAGAAAACAGTTTACTGGCATATAGATGGGGTATTTGTTGGAAAAACCCGCATATATCATCAAATGATAATGAACCCAGGCATAGGAAGGCACCTTATGATGGCCATGGATGAAGACGGAAACAGGATAGAAACTACTTTTGAAATTATAAGCCATTCAAAAAGATAGCTCCTGTTCGGGGGAGACCGATGCACACAGGAGCTATGAAATACTATGAGAAAACTACAGTTCAAAAGTAATCATTTTACTATACACTTTTTTTCTTTACCTCGCCAGAATGCTTTAGTTGGTTCAATTATCAACATCTAATTACTAAACGGTATCAAATGAACAGGGAATGGTATGAATCATTTATCTAATAAATAATTAAAAAAAACTACCTATCCAGTTCCATTATGGGAATAAGCACCTCTACCCTTGTTCCCGTGGCTTCACCGGACAAGGGGTCTTTCAAATCTATTATTTTCACAGCGGGTTGAGCGCCCAATGATTTATGTAATAATCGCAGTCTTTGTTCCGTAATCAAAGTGCCCTTTGATTTATGGTGTTGGTATTTAAAATTTTCTCGTTGCAACGCCATGGCTTTATCTCTTCCTACGCCATTATCTTCAATAATACATAAAATGCACTGTTCATTAAAGAATAAGAAATGAACGGATAAAAGACCATCTTTTTTAGATCTGAGACCGTGTTCGATGGCATTTTCAAGATATGGTTGGACAATCATAGCGGGAACCCCTATCAAATCTTCTTCAATATCGTCCTCTACTTTTATCTTATAGGACATTCTATCCGCAAATCTCAATTTCTCATTAATAAAAAGGTAATTTTCTAAAAACTCGATTTCCTTTTCCAGGCTAATGACCTCAACATCAGAATATTCAAGACTTTGCCTCATTAACTTAGCAAATTTGGCTAAATATTTTGCAGCGTGGGTCATATCATTTGAGGTAATATAATTTTGGATACTATTTAAGGCATTGTATAGAAAATGAGGGTTCATTTGTGCACGTAAAGCTTTCAATTGCAATCTATTAGCTTGTAAAATAAGTAATTCAGCCTCTTGTTTTCTTCGTTCAAAATTATATTTAGCTTCCAGCTCCCATATTTTGTGTTGATTCAGTTCCTCCACATATTTGGCAGATAAATCGGCATGAAGTTTTTCATAAGTGTAGGCTAATTTAAACTGCACATTATCTGCATAAAAAGTTGCCAATTCTTTACAAATGAAAGATAACCTTTTAACATTAGCCGATTTTGAGGCCATTCTATAAGCATGAAGCAAATATAATTCTGCTTTTTTAAGATTATTGCTTTTCATAGCCATTTGGGCGCGCCATATTTCAATGGAAACCAAATTTTCAGAATCCTTCTCTCCCATATTAACAAAAAGCTCCTCCGCTTTATTTAAAAGAAGTTGAGCCTCCTGAAAATCATTTTGTAAAAGATGAACGTAGCCGAGATTAGCATAAGCGCTGGCCCTTGAAAAAGCGTTATCATCATTTTCAATGTGAAGTACTTTTTGAAAAAACAAGGTGGCGCGCTCCAGATTTGAAAGAACCAGATAACCTTTACCAACAAACAGGCATAACCAGGACAATCGTGTTTTAATATCTGATAATTCTGCCAGTTCAATGGCATTTTGATAGGCAGAAATACTTTTATGAGCATCACCAATTATTTCGTATAAATTGCCTAAGCCCGCCTGAATAATTTGCAGGAAGAATAAATCTTTATGGGTTATTTCATTATTTGACAGATTCCTAATTATTTTGTCGGCCTTTAAAAAGCCTTCAATGGCTTTCGGGTAGTTGGCATAGTGCAATTGAACAAAAGCCTCTCTACTAATTATTCTAGCATTTAAGACAGGTGATGGATTTTTCTTGAGACATTTTTTAGCTTTTTCAATCAGCAATTCAGCCTCATCCATTTTATGTAAATTAATGGAAGTCCCAGCAAGATCTATAAATAATTCTGCTTTTACCTGTAGATTAATACTTTCTTCGGACAGTTTAACAGCCTTAAAAAAATTATCGTAAGCTTTTTTATATTGATATTTCTGATTATCTATCAATGCTTTATACCAATAATAGGAAAGATTTATTTTTGACTCTAATTCAAAACTATTAATTTTTTTTAATTTTTCAATATATTTAACTGCCTGATTAACGTCTGTATATACTAATTGTGACAACAGTTTTTCTAGTAAACCGTATTTTTCCTCAGGGTTTCTGCATTGCGTGATGGACGAAATAATCTTATCACATGAAGGCAGATGTAAGAGCGAATGATCCATTTTCTGCAATTAAAAAGGTAAATAAAAAGGGCTGTAATTACGTTAAATTACAGCCCTTTGCATTAAGTATGAATAACATCATAGAGGAATGATGCCTCCACAACCGTTATTCCACGAGCCGCCAGTTTGTTTGCCGCCCGTCACTTTTTTAAGATCCTGATTTTTCACGACCTTTAATTTTTTTTGAAGCTCCTCTAATTTTAGTTCTTTTTTTCTCATAGTTTATAAAAATTAAAATGTAGTAGTACAAAATTAATAAAAAAAAACAACAGTTCAAAAAAAATGTGTGTTGGGCTTTAATTTCCCTCTTGCAAGTCCCTTAATTTTTCAAGAAATGAAGCACGTCTTCTTCTGGAAACCTCTATATGAGTATCGTCCTCCATGATAACAATGTTTCCGTCGCCCTTCAGATATTTTTTCATGCAATTAAGGTTTATTACGTGTCTTTTATGCACTCTATAAAAATTATAAGAGGCTAATAATTCCTCGTAAGCTTTGATAGTTTTTGAGGCTGTTATTTTCTCCCCTGTTTGCAAGAAAATATGGGTATAATTATCTTCTGCTTCAAATCGGATAATATCTGTAATGTTAACAAAATAAATACCATCTACTGCAGCGATACTCATTTTAGAAAAAACATTAGGATTATTATAATGACTATTAAAAATCTCCAGTCTTTTTTCAATCTGATTTTTTCCATTTTTAGGAATCCGATCTATTGCTTCTTTCAATGCATCGGGATCTATTGGCTTTAGAATATAACCAATAGAGCTATATTCACAAGCTTTCACTGCATATTCTTCAAATGCGGTGACAAAAATGATTTCAAATTGAAAAGGTCTGAGTTTATTTAGCAAACCAAAAACCAATCCATCCGAAAGATTGATATCTAAAAAAGCTACATCGGGTTGTTTTGCAAGCCCTTTAAAAGTAATTACGGCGTCGTCAATACTTTCAGCTTCCCCCACAATCTCAATATCCTTTGCATACTGAGCCAATAAATTTTTTAGATTATTGCGACTACTCAGCTCATCTTCAACAATAACTGCTTGAATCACCTTTTCATATTTTGGGTTTAAAAAATAGCCAACATCATTTAGCGAACATAACTTGTTGCAAAGAGCCTGCGCATACTCCACCTTCCCGCTCCATTTACCAGAACAAGGAACAAGCCTCCGGAAATAGCCATATTCTTCATAAAATGGACCGATACTTCTCTTCTCACGTCATTTTCCACCTCCCAAAACGGAAATACAATAAAAGTCATTGGTAACCAATACAAGAGAATAAGAATGGCTCCGAAAGACGGTCTATACCCCAGCAAGATTAAAAGGCTGCCTAAAATGAGAACAAAAATGGATAAATAAAGCAAGAAGTCCTGTTGCCACAAAAGGCCATATTCGGTCATCTGATTTTTAGTATCCTTGAAAAAAAATAAAGCATCGTAAGCCTCAAAAAAGAAGATAAAGGAAATAAAAATTCGTCCTAATAAGTCAAAAATATCTTTCATTATAATTAGTTTTCTTTTAAAAAATTAAATATGGCGCGGGCAACATTTTGACCGTCCATAGCTGCCGATAAAATACCTCCTGCGTAGCCAGCGCCTTCTCCACTTGGAAACAAGCCAATGCATTCAGGATGCATTAGTGTCTGATTATCCCTTGGTATTCTCACAGGAGAACTCGTTCGACTTTCAATACCGACAACGACTGCTTCCGATGTATAATAACCGTTCATTTTTTTAGCAAAATCCTGCACCCCTTTCTTTAACCTTTTATAGACAAAATCGGGTAATAAAGAATGTAAATAGGCAGGCGTAAGACCAGGTATGTAACTACTTTTTGGAAGTGACTGGCTTAACTTACCATTAACAAAATCGGTAAGTCTCTGAGCAGGTGCCTTTTGGGTGCCATTTGTCACACTAAACATATTTTGTTCCACCTTTTGTTGAAAAGCGAGTCCGGCAAAAACGCCCTTATCCTGATAAGCTTTCAGGTCATCCATTTCAATAGAAACAACGGTACCTGCATTGGCAAAAGGTGAATCTCTCCTAGACATAGACATGCCATTGACAACAATTTCACCGGGAGAAGTTGAAGCAGGAACAATAAGGCCACCGGGGCACATACAGAAGGAAAAAACACCGCGATTTTCAACCTGAGTAACCAGTTTATAACTAGAAGCGGGCAGTGCGTCTGGTCGATTTTCCTGCCCATATTGAATTTTATCAATTAATGGTTGCGGGTGTTCTATCCTCACGCCCAGAGCAAAAGGTTTTTGTTCAATTAAAATACCGTGCTTAGCTAACAAATAATAGATATCGCGTGCCGAGTGTCCCGTAGCTAAAATAATAGCGTCGCCTTCCCACTTCTTTTCATTTTGTGTGATGACACCAGTCAACCTCTTTCCTTTTTTTACAAAATCGACAACTTTTTCCTCAAAATGCACCTCTCCCCCGAAGGCCAGAATAGTATTTCTAAGATTAGTAACAATCTGGGGTAACTTATTGGAGCCAATATGCGGATGAGCGTCAACGAGTATATCCGGATTTGCGCCATGTTTAACTAAAATTTGCAAAACATTTTCAATAGAACCCCTTTTATGAGATCGGGTATAAAGTTTACCATCGGAATAGGTACCTGCTCCCCCTTCACCAAAACAATAATTTGAATCAGGATCTACCACACCATTTTGCTGTA
>JBMLQR010000003.1:24311-28760 GCA_049241465.1 Saprospiraceae bacterium
CCCCCTTCACCAAAACAATAATTTGAATCAGGATCTACCACACCATTTTGCTGTATGGCTTTTAAATCGCGACGTCTCGCCCTTACGTCTTTACCTCTGTCAATAACTATAGGCATTAATCCTAAAGTCAGGCATTGTAAAGCGGCGAAATAGCCTGCAGGACCTGCACCTACAATAATGACTTTTTTCTTACCTTCCACCCTTTGCCAATGTGGGTCAAACAGCAATTCCTCTGGAGCAGGCACAGAAATAAAAACCTGACACTTAAGCCTAATAAGCGGCGTTTTACCTCTCGCATCAACGGAGCGTCTCACCAGGTTGAAAGTAAAATCTAACTCATCTATACCTAAAGTTTGGCTTATAGTTGTTTTAATTGCTTCTTGATTAGAGGCAAAGGCAGGCAAAATTCCAATTTCTATATCCTTTATCATATAATGCGTCTAAAAACTCGCTGATTAATCTTTTAAAGGGGTTCTAACAAAAAATGAATCCAGTGAATGCTGAAAATATTCAGGAATATACATCTTTATTTTCACTTGTTCTGTGACATCTTGCAGCTTATTCATTGATGCATTAACGGTTTTTAACAACCAGTTGCCTTCATTGACCAATTTCCATTGGTATCTATCTGAAACAATAAAAAATTCAAAAACAGATTCCTTTGTCCCTGACATTGATACGTTTGTCTCCAGAATAATATCTGAGCCAATCCAAAAAACGGTATCAAAAGACGTATGGGATTGAATAGAAAACCGAGTCATTGTATCAGGCAATGCAACAGACTGATGAATCGTTTTAGACCATTGAGCTCTCAGCTGAAAAGGCATCAGAAATAACCATAAAATAATATAATTTAGCACGCGCGGAGACATTTTCAATGCTTGAGAATTGAGTATTAAGATGCAAAGTTAATTCATTTTAAATTAAATAAACCATTACCCCGCTTGTTGTGTTATGCTTAGGCTAATAAATAAATAATGCGTACTCTTTTTTTAGTCATTTTACTGATAGCCATAGATTTGTATGCTTACCAGGCATTAAAAGTAGTTTTTGCTAACTATTCCTTGTCGGCAAGAACGTGGTCAAAGGTCATTTTTTTTAGCTTGAATATCCTAATGATATCCTTTACATTAGCTTATACCTCGGGATTAATATCAGAGTGGGATAAGGTAACATTAACTATACTAAGATCTTTAGTTTTTATAACTTACTTTTCAAAATTCCTCGTATTACCCTTCCTTTTTATAGATGATATTTTCAGAGCTTTTCAATGGGTCCTTGATTATTTTAAACCCAGTGAGTCATTCAACCCATCGAGGTCGAGGTTTTTAAGCCAGTTTGGTTTATTTATAGGTGCTATACCTCTTATAAGCCTGACTTACGGAATTTTTAGGAATGCATATCGATTTCAACTTCGCCAGACATCTATTAAAATAGATGGTATTCCCGATCAACTTCGGGGCTTAAAAATCATTCAAATATCTGACATTCATTCAGGTAGCTTTTTGTACCCCGAAGAGGTGAATAAAGCTGTTGATATTATAAATGCACAAGATGCTGACCTTGTATTGTTTACTGGAGATTTAGTAAACAATACAGCAGACGAAGTCGTTCCCCTACTTCCTGTTTTAAAGAAGATAAAGGCTAAATATGGCGTATTTTCTGTATTGGGAAATCATGACTATGGTGATTATGTGCCATGGGAAAGCACGGAAAAGAAACAAGATAATTTAAATCAGTTAAAGCAGTACCATAAAGAGATGGGTTGGTCACTGCTAACGAATGAGCATAGTGTCGTTAAAATTAATGGTAAGGAAGTGGGAATTATTGGAGTTGAAAATTATTCCACCCACATGAGATTCCCTAAATATGGAAAATTAAAAGAATCTTATGCGGGTGTTGAAAATACCGACTTAAAGCTATTGCTATCACATGATCCCTCTCATTGGTCTCATGAGGTAGTTACTGACTTTAAGGAAATTGCCATCACTTTCTCAGGTCATACGCACGGATTTCAATTTGGCGTTGAAATACCTGGCATTATTCAATGGAGCCCTATTCAATATGTTTACAAACAATGGGCAGGTCTATACAAAAAGGGAAATCAAATGCTTTATGTTAATAGGGGTTTAGGCCATTTAGGATATCCAGGGCGTGTAGGTATATTACCTGAAGTAACTTTAATAGAAATCGTCTGATTATTTTTTCAAAGTTCAATAAAATGCATAAGGACCAATTTTTTAGATCTGGTTTATTAAAGAAATACCTTCTAGGTATTGCCACCCCTGTTGAATGCGCAAAAATAGCTGCCCTGCTTGAACTGAATCCCGAATGGAAAGATCAGGTAGAATTGCTTGAAAATAAATTCAGGCATTGGGTAAAACTCCAAAATTCTACCTTTACAAAAAAGAATCAACTGAACTAATTGTTATTCATTCTTTTTGGTTAAAAAAAATAACATTATAGCGGATTTTTTTCGTTAAAAATTTTTCACTTCTAAATATTTTAATTATTATTGCATTAGTAAAATATCAAAGAAAGCGAAAAGTCGCTTTTGATATATGCTATTTTTGATCCCAATGAACATGACTCCTTAGAACGCGGATATCCGCAATCATTAACGATTAAAACTAAAGGTCATGTTAATTATTTACACAGCTTTTGCTTCTTTTGCTTTGGGAGGTACTATTATAGCGACGATGAATTCTTTTCAGCGTTCATCACGTCGTTTCTAATTTACTTCCGGCTTGAAAAAACCAAAAACCGTCATTAAATTAGTTTAATGGCGGTTTTTTAATGTAAGCTTGCATTGACCAATTGATAGTAAAGCTCCATCGGGTTATCCCTATTAAGGAGTAACTTACCTTTCAACGCAACCTTTTCATCTGTTTCCATTCTTTTAATATTTCCTTCCGCTTTTATTTGCATAACGGTTTCTATGCCCGCCCCACTACAAAAAAAGCATTGAGCATACGGAAGGGCTGACAAAACAGAAACGGTACTATCCCCTATTTCAGACACAGGAATCCAGTATCCTTCTACAATAACATTTTTACCATTCCACGCCATAGACTCCTTAGAAAAAGTAGGTTTTCCCAAATAGTCTCCATAATCCGCATCAAAATAATATTCTATTTTCAAGCTATCGAGATTCTTCCAAGAGAGTTTTTCAAAGGAAACAGCCTTTTCATTTAAAACAGCCTTTTCATTGGGTATATCATTTGTACAAGAAAAAGATAAACACAGCAAGAAGAAAATATAATATTTATACATTAGTACGAGGTGTTATGAACCTTAGTTTAGGAAGGAAAACAGGACAAATACAAACAATAATGTCGGCAAAAAATTATCATCTAATTTTACCTGCTGCACATTATTGTTTGCTTCATACTTTCAATATACTAGAAATGATTTTTATAAAAATCAATCATTACCTAACTTCAATACTTCAAGAAAGGCCTTTTGAGGAACATCTACTGAACCAATTTGTCTCATTTTCTTTTTTCCCTCTTTCTGTTTCTCCAGAAGTTTTCTTTTCCTTGAAATATCTCCACCATAACATTTGGCTGTAACGTCTTTTCGAAGGGCTGAAATAGTTTCCCTAGCAATAACCTTTGCACCAATTGCTGCTTGAATAGCGATAACAAACTGCTGTTTTGGAAGTAAATCTTTGAGGCGCTTACAAATTTTTCTACCTATATAATCTGCTTTGTCCCTGTGAACCAAAGCAGTTAGTGCATCGACATTTTCGCCATTCAGTTTTATGTCTAATTTAATCAGATCAGACGCCCGATAATCAATTAACGCATAATCAAAAGAAGCGTAACCTCTTGATATAGATTTAAGTCTATCATAAAAATCGAATACAATTTCAGCTAAAGGAAGTTCAAAACTTAGTTCAACTCTATAGGGCGTCAAATAAACCTGTCTGGAGAGAATTCCTCTTTTATCGAGACAAAGGTTCATTATTGAGCCAATATAGTCGGGTTTAGTAATTATCTGCGCTCTAATATAAGGTTCTTCCACGGTACTAATTCTTGAGGGATCCGGCAAATCAGAAGGCGTACGAACGACCGCTTTTTCATTATTGGTGGTAGTAACGGTATAAGAAACGTTAGGAACGGTGGTAATCACCTCCATATTGAACTCTCGTGATAAGCGTTCCTGGATAATTTCCAGGTGAAGCATACCGAGGAACCCACAGCGGAATCCAAAACCCAGCGCCTGGGAAGTTTCTGCTTCAAAGACCAAAGAAGCATCATTTAGTTGTAACTTTTCTAAACTATCCCTTAAATCTTCAAAATCATCATTATCGATAGGGAAAATACCCGCAAATACCATAGGTTTAACCTCCTCAAATCCATGGATAGCCTCATTACAAGGTCTATCAACATGAGTGATAGTATCCCCAACTTTAATTTCTTTAGACTCTTTTATACCAGTAATTAC
>JBMLQR010000004.1:0-15982 GCA_049241465.1 Saprospiraceae bacterium
AAAAAATATGGTATTGCTTGAATTTTTCCATTATCATTTCTCATTAATTTAATACAGGTATGCTCTACATCATGTTCAAGGATAAGTACATAATCGTTCTTTAAGGCTTCCTCTATCAATGAACTTCTTTCTTTTATAGTTTCAAGAGGTTGAATATCATAAGCAATGATATAAGATAGCGACAAATGATGAATGGTAGGAATAAGGTCAGCGCAATAAACAAATGTTTGATTTTCTATATTTATAATGGGTAACATCATACCCAATGTATGTCCATAAACAAATCTAATATTCAAACCGTGGATAAACGGGTAATCAGAATCAGTACATGGAATAAATTTCAATTGTCCGGATGTTTGTAGTGGAATAAAATTGTCTTTAATAAAAGAGGGTGCTTCCTTTATATTGGGATGTATAACATTTTCCCAATGGATTGCATTTGACCAGTAAGTTGCATTTGGGAAGGTGGGAGAAAGTAGATTATTCTCGTTTAAACTAACGGCACCTCCTGCGTGATCAAAATGAAGATGGGTTAAAATCACATCGGTAATATCGGACGCAGAAAAACCTTTTTGTTTTAAATTATCAACAAGAAGATGAGTGTCCTTAGGAGAAAAATATTTAATGAACTGATCATGATTTTTATTACCTATACCAGTATCGACTAAAATCAATCTGTCTTCTGTTTCAATAAGAAGGCACCTCATTCCCAACTCAATCCTGTTAATATCATCAGGAGGAATTAATTTTTGCCACAAAACTTTAGGAACGACACCAAACATGGCACCACCATCGAGCTTAAAGGTACCCGTATCAATCAGGTGAAGTTTCATCTTAAAGCAATCTTTTCAATGCTGCCATTCTTATGGCAGTAACTGCTGCTTCCACGCCTTTATTTCCATATTTTCCACCTGAACGATCGATGGCCTGTTGTTCATTAAGTACCGTTAGAACACCAAATATACAAGGGATATCAAACATAACCCCTATTTGAGTGAGACCATTAGCCACAGCACTTGCAATATATTCATCATGTGCAGTATCCCCTTTAATGAGACAACCCAGACAAATAATAGCGTCAACTTGATTTTTATTCGCAAGTATTTTTGCGCCTACGGGCAATTCAAAGGAACCAGGAACCTGATAGGTAACTATATCGTTAATATTAGCCCCATGACGAATGAGGGTATCTTTACATCCAACGAGTAGATTCTCCATGATACCACTGTTCCATTCAGAAACGACAATGCCGAACTTCCAACCAAGGATATTCGGCATTTTCGTTTCATCATAAAGGGAAAGACCATTTGATGATGATGACAAATTATTTTAGTTTGCTTCTAATCTACCTATATATTTTTCAATATCAGTAGCTTCGAAAGAGTTAGGATAATCGTATAGAATCTTCTGAAAAGCCTCAATAGCCTCATCGTTATCACCATTTAGCTGATGTAACATACCTACTTTTTTGAGATAATGAGGGGTCATGAGTTCATCGGTATCAAGAATTTCTGTAGCACTAATATAATACTTCATTGCTTTCTTGAGATCACCGAGTTCTGCATGACAATCACCAATAATACCCTCTTTCATCACAGCAAGAACGGTACCTTTAGGTGAAAAGTCTTCCATATAAGAAAGCGCCGCTTCAATCTGGCCTAAATTCAGGTAACAAACACCTGCATAGTAGTGCGCAAGATTTGCTGCTGGTGTTCCACCATAATTTTCAATAATACCAAGGAAACCAGCGAATCCACCTCCTGGATTTTCAAGAGCAACGGCGAAAGAATCTCTTTCGAAAAGACGCTGAGCTTGAGCCATTTGCTCAATGGCTTCTATTTGTCTTGGCTGTTTATATAGAAAGTTATATGCAACTAAACCAACAATGATGATGAGCAATGCAGCACCACCATAATTAATAATATTTTGATATTTATGATAAAATTCCTGCGTTTTATTGCGAACTTCAACGATATCTACAAGAACTTCATCTTGTTTAGGATTTTGAGACGTTTTTGCCATATTAATTTAACTGCCTTAATAATAAGATGAACTAATTTCAAATGAAATGCAAAAGTAAAATTTCTTTATGAATTTTTATAAAAAAATTAATCCATTATGAAAGGATAATCTTTTTGCATGTAATTATCCGTGTAAAGTTCATCAGGATGTGGTAAAGGCGAATTTTCAGCAAAATCAATAGCCTCTTCCATTTCAATCTTAATTTTGTCCTTTATTGCCTGAATCTCCTTTTCGGTAGCAATTTTTTCTTCCAACATTTTCACTTCAATCATTTTTACCGGATCTCTGTCCTGGTAGGATTGAACTTCCTCTTTAGTTCTGTATTTAGCGGGATCAGAAACGGAGTGACCTTTATATCTATAGGTTCTGATTTCTAAAAAATAAGGACCATTACCTGCTCTGATATGAGCGGCGGCACGAGCTATTGCATCATGAACAGCTTCCGGAGACATACCATCTACTGCTTCACTGGGCATATCATAAGAAAGACCCATTTTGTATAACTCAACCACATTACTCGTTCTGTTTACCGAGGTACCCATCGCATATCCATTGTTTTCAACAATATATAGAACGGGTAATTTCCAGCTCATTGCCATATTAAAGGATTCATGCAGCGCACCTTGACGAGCGGCTCCATCACCAAACATGGTAACGCATAAATTATCGGTACCTTTATACTTTTCAGCAAAAGCAATACCTGTACCTATTGGAATTTGGGCACCTACGATACCATTTCCACCAAAATACTTGTGTTCTGCACTCAGAAAATGCATCGATCCACCCTTTCCCTTAACAACCCCAGTAGCTTTTCCGTAAAGTTCGGCCATAGCTGCTTTGGCACTAATGCCTCTTCCTAAAGCGATACCATGTTGACGATAAGCTGTAACTATACCATCTTCCCTGCGGATAACCGATTCTATGCCAGCAGCTACCGCTTCCTGTCCAATATATACGTGGCAAAAACCACGAATTTTCTGCTGACCATACATCATCAAGGCTTTTTCCTCGAATCTACGGATTCTCAACATCAGTTCAAACCAGAAAAGATACCTTTCCTTAGGATGCCCATCAGATGTAAGATTTCCCTTGCCTGTCTTTTTTTTGTCTACGACGGTGTTCATACCCTCTATTTTTTTTAAAATCCTGATTTTTTTAAATCCTGACAAATATAAACTATTATTGTAGAAGATATAAATTGAAAGCCACCAATTTTATTAAATCCTTGTTTATTTGTTTTTAGAAAGTGGAAAATGCCTGTTTAAGCATGTGGTTGAATCAACTCATTCTAACAAACTATAAAAACTACGAATGGGAGGAGTTTAACTTTAATCCCGTAATAAATTGTTTTACAGGTCTTAATGGCATGGGTAAAACAAACTTATTGGACGCTATCTACTATTTAAGTATGACTAAAAGTTATATAAGTACGAATGATTCTTTGGTATCAAGGTTTGGTGCTGATTATTTTAGATTAGAAGGCCATTACTCCAGATTAGAACAACATGAAAAAATTGTCGCAAAAGTTCAGCCAAATAAAGCTAAAGTTTTTGAGGTAAATCTGAATCCTTTAAATAAACTATCCGAGCATATAGGTTTTTTACCCGTTGTTTTTATTGCTCCTGATGATATTTCAATCATTATGGAAGGAAGTGAGTTAAGGAGAAAATTCTTAGATAATACATTGGCTCAAACCAACACCACTTATTTGTCACATTTATTGCATTATAACAGAGTGCTTCACCAAAGAAATGCCTATTTAAAACAAATAGCCAGTGAAAAAACCACTGACGCTATCTTACTGGATATTTATGATGAACAGTTAGAAAAACCAGCCACTTATATACACTATGCCAGAACTGAATTTCTTAAACAATTTAACCCCGTTTTTAATGAAATTTATCAAAAAATTTCTAATGATAAGGAAACGGTTGGGGTGGAATACCAATCTAAATTAGATGGTGATTCCCTGCTAAACTTACTTTCATTCAACAAAAAGAGAGATGTATTTTTGCAACGAACTTCTGTTGGGATACACAAAGATGATCTTTTATTTACCCTGGAAGAAAATCCATTGAAAAAATATGCCTCACAAGGGCAAAGGAAATCTTTCTTATTAGCGATAAAATTAGCCCAATTTACTTTTTTAAAGAATTGTTTAGGTATTAATCCTATTTTATTATTGGATGATATATTTGATAAACTCGATCCGTATAGAGTCCAATCTCTAATTAATCATTTAATTACTAATTTCAGGGGGCAGATTTTCATTTCTGACACTCACAATCACAGGATACCCGGAATGTTAACTGACTTGGGCGTTTCTCATTTACACAAAGAAATTATTGACGGAAAATGGAAGAAATAAAATTTTATCCTTTACTTTCGGGTAAATACCTTTCAAATGAATATTAAAATGAAACACATTCTTTGTTACTTTTTTATTTTGCTTTGTAGCTTTGACTATTTGCATGCTCAAAAATCTGCATCATCTTCAAAAGGAGTTATAGCGACGGCGCATCCCTTGGCGACCGAGGTTGGACTTAAAATTCTGGAAGAAGGCGGAAATGCTTTTGATGCCGCTGTGGCAGCCTCTTTTGTTCTTTCTGTCACCGAACCAAGCATGAGTGGATTGGGGGGAAGACTTCAAGCATTGTATTATAACTTTAATACAGGCCCAAAAGGCATTGACGCCACCACTCAGGTTCCTATGAAGTATATTCCTGATATTTCAAAAGCAGAAGATGGTTTTAAAACCATTGGGATACCAGGTATGGTAAAAGGTATTATTAAAATGCACAAAGAAAATGGAATATTGCCACTCAACAAAGTATTGGCACCCGCCATTAACATAGCAAAATACGGATTTGTCCTGTTACCTGATGAAGCAATAAGACAATCTATGACCAGGCGTTCCTTATCCACTTTTCCCGGATCCATAAAATATTTTTTGATCAATGATTCAACGAGACAAGCAAATACGCTTTTTAGACAACCACAACTTGCCAAGACTATTAAAAAAATATCGAAAGACGGCGGAAAAAGCTTTTATAATGGTAAAATAGCTAAAGACATTTCAAATGAAATTATTTCCGGGGGAGGTTTTTTACAAGCATCTGATTTACAACAATATAACGCTTTAGATGCAAAAATAATAAAAGGTAGTTACAGAGGATATGACATTGTGGCTATGGGTTTACCTTGTTATGGCGCCATTGTCATTGAAATGCTTAATTTATTAGAAAAGACTGATCTGGCTAAAGCTGATGAAACAAAATGGGTTCTTGCTCATGCCGCAGCACATCACAAAGCTTATGAGGATAGACCCTTACTAAAAAAAGATGAAGACAAAGTAGCCAGTCTCCCTTTTGCCAATGAGAGATGGATGGCGCCATTACCGTCGACCATGCAATATGATACTAATTTACATTCAAATGGGCACACAACTCACTTTGTTGTTTCCGATCAAAAAGGAAATATGGTCTCAGTTACTCAATCTTTGGGGCCTCTACTTGGATCAAAAGTAGCCTCTGAAAAACACGGTTTCCTTTTTGCAACAACCATGGGGCCTTACCTGGGTAAAATGGAACCATTGGAGAGAGCTTCTTCCCATATTTCTCCCGTGCTCGTATTTAAAGATGGAAAGCCTGTTTTAGCATTGGGAGCCGCAGGTGGCGCCAGAATAGTTCCCGCTGTAGTACAAGTAATTAGTCGATTTATTGACCAAAATTTATCACTGGAAAAAGCCGTTGAAGCGGCAAGGATTTATCAATTACCTGAAAAATTATTGGTGGAAAACCATGAAGGAAATCTATGGCAACACCCTCAAACAATACCTAATTTAAAAAAATTAAATTTGCCTTTAGAGGAAGTTAAACTACCAGGTCAAATGGGTAGAGTTCATGCTCTATTTTTTGATGCTTCTTTAGGAAAATGGCATGCCGCAGCAGATCCAGATTGGAGTGGAACGGCTCTTGGATTAAAACCAGACATCAAACAATAGTCTGGCTGCAGCCAACAGGGTCATCCAGATGACTAGTTTCCTAAATGTCTTTTCTTCTAAATGTTGTACTATCCAGGTGCCGGAAAAAAAGCCAAAAACCAGGAAGGGAATGCCCATTATATTCAAGATTAGACTCTCTGCATTAATAGTTTTCCATGAGAATATATGAAATGGTAACTTCATAATATTAACCGTTAAGTAAAACCAGGCTCCTGTACCTAAAAACAGGAGCTTGGGCAGCTTAAGGCCCAATAAATATACAGACATAATAGGTCCGGCAGCATTACCCACCATGGTACTAAAACCACCTAAAAGTCCGATAATAGAAGCGAAAATAGGATGACCAACCATTTTTTCATTAACTAATCCTTTGGTTTGCATTAACATTAAGGTTAAACTTCCAAAAACAATGCCTGCCATCCATAATTTAAAAATGGCATCGGAAACATACATACCAAGATAATGTCCCATGATAATCCCTAATAATGCCATAGGTAACAATTTCCACAACGTCTTCCATTCTGTATGTCCCTTATAATGTCTAACGGCAAATAAGTCGGCAAAAAGTAACATCGGTAAAACTATACCGGACGATACTTTGCCACCAAAAATAATGGCCATGATGGGTATGACCAATAAAGCAGTGCCTTTAATTCCACCTTTCGCCATACCAATGAAGTATGCAGAACTAAATAATCCTATCCAACTCCAAAAAGGGAGACTTGGAAAAAATAGACTCATGAAAATACAGCTTTGAATGGAGAACGAGCTTTCCAAACAAGATTCTGGGGTGAAAACCAGGGTATAAGTATTGGAAATAGAGGTGCCAACCATTTAGAGGTTGGTTTTATATAGACCATAGTGTCCTTTCCAACAGCCCCTACTGAACTCTTAATTTCCATGGCAGTACGGTAAAAATTTAATTTCCCAACTTTTAGTTTAATGGCATTTTCAACCATTAAAAATAACATATTCAGGTATAATTGCATTTTTAGATTTGTTTCTTCTTCAAATCCTGTCAAATTTGCTTCAAGGGTTTCACCATTAACTAAAGTGGAATAAAAACAAACTAACTTTCCATCCAAATAACCCGCCGTTATGTTATACTTTTCTTTAAAAGCCTCTTTCATACTTGAAAAATAAGACTCCGGAACCGTTGCCATTTTAAATGTGGCTTCAGATAAAATTCCTATATACAATTGATGTAAATCTGCTTGTGAATGTATTATTTCTTCTTTGTTCAAAGTTTTCCAGGTTATACCTTTCATTTTATTTCTGGCCCTTGATAATCTAATCCTATACTTAGACGACAAAGATTGTTCATAATCATGCATAGTTTCCCAATGATTATCGATGGCCATTATCATGGCAGGCTGATACTTAAAGGAAAAATAACCATTCTGTTCCAAGGCAGCACAAACAGAAAAGAAATCCTTCCAAAGGATCGCTTTTGCCTTATACCTGGACGCAATACTTTGTAGGAAATGATGTAGTTCTTTTTGAAAATGTTGGTCTCTTAAATATTCACTGAATGGGTAGTTAGTTCCGGTTGAAAATATTTGACCCATTAATAAGATTTTTCCTTTAATTAATTTACCAAAAATTCTTTTAACCAAATTTTTTTCCCGAAAACTTTTATCTAAAGAAAAATCATAAAAATAAATTGGAAAATATCCCTTTACTTCATTTCCAAATGAGTAGCAACCATATACAACCTTTACATTTTTTGGCATGACAGTTAACATATTTTTTTGAAAATCAAAGGAAAGCCAAGGATTTAAATTTTCATTTGAATCCATTAATGCCCATTTTAATGATATCTCATTGAGATCCTCAAAAACAGTAAAGTTGAAAGAAAACGAACCATTGGGAGCTGTTCCTGCCGATGGTTTTAATAGCTCGAAAAAATTCAAGCTATCGCAGTTAAGAAAACTTTTGGAAATATTCAAAGCAATGATTTTGATGAAATACTAACCAAAACAAGGGAAGAAATGTTTTAAAAGTAAATTTAAAATACAAAAAATAGTTTTAAGACCTATTTCAACATAATTAGTATTTTTACAAGAAAATTGACAAATCAGATGAAATTAATTCTAAACTCCTTTTTTACCCTGGCTTTATTAACCCTTTTAGGTTGTGGACCAAGCGCAGAAGAAAAGAATCAGCAAAAAGCCCAGGTTTTAAGTGAACAAATTCCCGGCACTTGGCAAATAACGTATATGAGTGTCAAAATTGATTCTTATCAATCTGTTGGAAAAGATTCTTTATTTGAAGCTAGAGAAGAAACATGGGAAAACCAATTTCAGGTTAAACCATTCAGGATGTTTTTTGATAAAGACAAAAAGTATCATCAAACTTTTAGAGGCAGGGATAATTCTCTGATTAGTGAATATTTTGGTATCTGGAAAATAAATGGAGATACCTTAACATTAACTCAATCAGATCAAACCCTTGAATATAAAATTGAACTTGAAAACGGACAAATCTTTATGACTAGTCTGATGGATTGGGACGGTGATCAAGTTGAAGATGACACGTATTATGCGAAGCAAAGATTGATTAGTAAAAGGTCTGTCGAGTAAGAAATTAATAACCAAGGAAAAATTTGGTTTCATATTTTCCACCGGTCAAATTTTCCTTACCTACAAATGAACCAATTAAATCGGAAGATAAAGTAGCCGTAATATTGTATTGACCGTTTGGTAATTTAACCACATACATACTCCCATCTTTTACTTCTATTTTTTCGCTAACGGGACCACTATAAATAATGACCAGGGTAAATCCTGTGATATTTTTTATAGTGATCTCGTTTAATTTAGAACCCGGAAGAGACTCACTTTTACTCATAGAAGGTAAAGCCTGATAATCTCCGGCCAGAATGGTTTCCACTTCTTGATCTAAAATTTTCTTTTTAGCTTCCTTGTAATACCTGCCATTTGGAAAAAGCTTCTGATAATTTTCATAAGTTTCGTTAGTATTTGCCGACTTGGCCCTCATCCAGGTTTGTTCGTCAAATAATGCTAATTCTTTTTTTGCTAAAGGAGAAAACTTATGATTAGGAAACTCTTTTAAAAAATCCTGATAAGCTTCTATGGTATTTAATGCATTGGCTTGAAACCACTTATCGGCACCTAAGTCTTTCTTCTCAGGCTTTTCTACCTTTTGAGGTTCAATTTTAGGTCTATTGTTTGTTTGAATCCTTGAATTATTCGCAGAGGAAACTGGCGCTTTAGAAGCCATTAAATTTGGTGAAGGCGTATTATTATTCAATGATTGAGCTTTGGCTATTGCCTGATCTTTGAAAACACTATTTGGAAAAGATTTTAAATAATTTTCAAATACAACAACATTACTGGAATTTTTAATCCTGTTCCATTCTGCCTCGCCTTGAATACTGGCGTATTTGTTCTTTGCCTCAGGAATATATTCAGAAAGTGGAAAACGTGAAATAAAATCACTGTAAGCCTCTGCTGTATTCAGCATTTTTGTTCTATTCCAGGTTCCTTCTTGCCTTATTTTAGTTAGATTAGCAAAAGCCTGCGCATTATACTTCGATCCCGCATAATCTCTCATAAAAACCTGATAAGCCTCTTCGGAATTAGCCGTTTTAGCTTTTTCCCAGGCAGCTTCTGTGTCCACCAATTGTAATTGAAGCCTTGCATCATATTTATATTTTCCATAAGGAAACTTACTTAAATAATCTACATAAGCCTCTTCCGTATTGGTAGATTTAACCTTTTTCCATAAAACTTCCTCTGGAGAAATACCATTAGACGCTGGCTTTTCCCAGGAAGCTTTATTATTTAACCCCATTGAAGTCATTACAGCACAGGAATTAAATAGGATAGCTATTAAAACAACAAAAAGGGTAACACTAATTTTCATGGGATACATTTGAAACATATCATTAAGTAATTGAAGGAATTGAATGCAAATTAGCAATTAATTGTTTACATTATATATTAAAATGCCTATTTTGCACCAAAAAGTATAAAAACAAAATCAATGGCCTCAATGAACGCTGCGCAAGTCTTAATTTTATTGGAACAAACTAAAATTGCACCTGTCTTTTTTAACCCGGATATCGAATATTCTAAAAAAATAGTAAAAGCATGTTACGATGGCGGAATGAGGGTATTTGAATTTACCAACAGAGGCATTGAGGCACCCACCGTTTTTTCTGCTTTAAGAGATTTTGTCAATGAAAATTGTCCGGAAATGGCATTGGGCATTGGTACCATTTTTACTGCCGAAGAAGCAAAAGACTATATAAATATGGGAACAGACTTTATTGTTCAACCTATTACCTCCTTAGAGGTAGGAGAAGTATGTAAAGAACATCAGATTCCCTGGTTACCCGCAGCAGCAACACTCAATGAAATATGGCATGCAAAACAAGCCGGGGCTACCGTAGTTAAATTATTTCCTGGCAATGTTCTGGGACCTGGATTTGTAAAAGCTATAAAAGGTCCTTTGCCAACCATTAAAGTAATGGTTACAGGAGGCGTAGAACCAACCCAGGAAAGCATTCAATCCTGGTTAAAAGCTGGTGCAAACTACCTTGGCATGGGCTCCCAGTTGTTTGCCGGAGAATTAAAAACAGCAGAAGATTTTTCGAAACTTAGCCAAAAAGTACAACAAGTATTATCCTATTAATATGAAAGAAATTAGTGAATTACTTGATTTATTGGATTTAGAGCAAATTGAAGAGAATTTGTTTAGAGGATACTCAAAAACAGTAGGAAGTACCAATGTTTTTGGCGGCCAGGTTCTGGCGCAAGCGTTGAGTGCCGCTATAAATACAGTGCCAGAAGACAGACATGTGCATTCTTTACATTCTTATTTTATTCTTCCCGGCAATCTTGATATTCCTATCATATTTCAAGTAGATAGAATTAGAGATGGGGGAAGTTTTACGACAAGAAGAGTAAAAGCTATTCAGCAAGGTCGTGAAATATTTTTAATGTCCGCCTCTTTTCAATCGGATGAAATTGGATTTGATCACCAAATAGCTATGCCAAAAGTTCAGGAACCTGAACAATTAGTGAGTTGGAAAGATTTAGCTAAGCATTTCGGAGAATTTTTACCCCAAAATATGTATGACTTCCTTAATCTTGACCGGCCTATTGAATTCAGACCGGTGGAATTATACAACCCCGCTGTACCTGAAAAAAGAGAGCCATTTCGTCATATTTGGATGAAATCTATAGGCGAAATGCCTGAAAATTCAAAATTTCATCCGTTAGTATTAGCCTACGCCTCTGATTATAACCTATTGACCTCAGCGCTACTACCCCACGGTAAAGAAGGAAGTATTCCCAAATTACAACTTGCCAGCTTAGACCATGCCATGTGGTTTCATAGACCCTTTAGGATGGATGATTGGTTACTTTATGCTATTGATAGTCCAAGTGCCTCAAATTCAAGAGGATTTACCAGAGGGAATATTTTTACCAGAGACGGAAAACTCGTCGCATCCGTAGCCCAGGAAGGCCTAATGAGACCAAGAAAACAACCTAAAGAAGACTAATTTACTCTTTTTTATCTTGAAATATCAGCTAATTGACCGTCGGTTATCAAAATAATATCACAGAGTAACATCTTTAATAAAATCCCCTTTTTACCCGCATTAATCCAAACCATTGTGTTGGTATCTGTGGAAGATTGAATATAAACTGGGAATTTCTTTTTCATCGCTATAGGTGAGCACCCACCTCTTATGTAACCTATTTTAACCATCAACTCTTCCGTCGGAAGAAGATTTATTTGTTTAATTCCGGCAACTTTTTCTAACTTTTTAATGGATAATTGTTCATTTGCTGGCAAAACTGCTACTATTATTTCTTTATCCACACCAATACATATTAGTGTTTTATACAATAGGTTTTGTGGAATATTATTGTCTAAGGCAATTTGTTCTGCATCATAATTATCATTGTTTATCTTATAATTTACCATCTCGTACGGGATTTTATTAACCTCCAGTAACCTTACAGCATTTGTTTTCATAAAATAGTATTGTAATGATAAACAAGATGATAAATTAGTGTGTTAAAAACAAAAAAAAAGATGAACAAAGATTGGTCAAACCTAACGGAGGAAAACCAAATAGCTGAAATTATAGCTTTATCAAATTCCATTCCAGTATATATTTTTAAGCATTCAACTACTTGTGGAATAAGTGCTCAAGCGAAAGAAAATGTAGAAATTTCTTTCAAAAATACAGATAAACCCCTCTTATTCTATTATTTAGATCTTTTAAAATTTCGGTCTATTTCAAATGAGGTTGCTTCAAAGCTCAATGTTCATCATCAATCGCCACAGCTTATTTTAGTCCATAACGGTCAGGTAGCCTTTACCGCCTCTCACCATAAAATAAAGGCTACCATACTGGAAGACAGTCTTTCTTTGTTAAAATAAAAAGAAGTTATTGCCTAAATAAATTATCTCCTTTTTTGAATCTAAACAAAAAGATTAGAAAGGAAACAAAACCTAGTGTAAAAAATAGAGAAGGAATATTGTATCCCCAGATACCATTGTAATCTTTCCTTGCTAAATATAATAAACTAAAAGTCAAAATTATCAGTGCAAACTGTTGACCCAAAAGATAAAGTAGTTTGGCACTCCTCCAAATGTCAGGTGTTTTTAGACTACTGTTACCCGTTTGAAATTGTTCCACTGTATCTCTGATCAACTTGGGAAGGCTTATTATATTTCTGCCAAATATACCGGCTTCTTTAAACCCCTCTTTAAACCATTGAGATTGAGTACTTTCATTTATATACTTTTTAACTATTGGCGAAAGATATTTTAGAGGATTTTCACCAGGACGAAGGACAAAAGAAACACCTAATAACAAAGAGAATGTCCTCCCCAACAAAATATAATCTTTTGGAATTCTAAAGGATGCAGACAAGTCTTTTATGCTGGTATTCAGCATGATGTGACTTACAGGATTTTTCCAGAATTCCGGATTCATTGCTCCCTCCGGGTTAAATAACTGGTCGATATCATTTTCTAAAAACTGATTAAATGCCTTGGCTAAATCTATAGCCAGTGATTCGGCCGCAGGAGAATCATTGATGAATCCCAAGGTAATAAGTTGTTGCGTTAATTTTTTTACGTCTAAGGTAGAAAAAGCAATAATTAACCCTGGAATTTCCTTTTTGAATAAAGGAGATAAGGTGCTAACTGCGCCGAAATCGAGTAAACAAATATTACCCATTTTATCAACCAGAATATTACCTGGATGAGGATCCGCATGATAGAAACCATAGTCAAATATCATCCGGCAGAATCCATTCCACAGTCTATCGACAATAATTTTAGGATCAATATTGTTTAAAGAGAGATATTCTTTGTCAGTAATTTTTTGTCCATCCATCCAACTCATAACCAAAACTTTTCTGCCAGACAACGATGAAAAAACGGATGGAAAAGACCAGGCATTTTCATCAGATAATGAAGAAGAAATAGAAATAAGCGAGTTAGCTTCCTTCTCGAAATCAATTTCCTGTAAGATGAGTACTTCTATTTGTTTGTAGGCATAATCTAATCCATCCAAGGCAAAAAACCTACCTATCCAATAAGTTAATCTTCTAATTATGGTCAAATCAATTTCTGCAATTCTTTCAATATGTTCATGTTGAATTTTTAAGACTACGGGAGTTCCATCCTTTAACCAAGCCTTATGAACCTGACCAATTGAGGCAACTGCTATGGGAGTTTCCTCAATTTTCTTAAAAATATCTGAAAGTGGAACAGCGTAATGAGACAATAGAGATGACTGTATTTGTAAAAAATCTTTCGGTGTTGCTGCATCCTGTAAGCCTTCTAATTGCTTTTTGAAGGTTTCTGGTAAGAAAAAACCAGCAATAGAGAGAAATTGTCCTGCTTTTATGAATAATCCTTCCAGGTCAGTAAATAAATGCTTTAATTCTTCTCCTTTTTGTGAAAGCAACTTATTCAAATTTCTCTGATAAAATACTTTACCAAAAAATAAAGAAATAAATTTTAATTGATAGTAAGAAAAAAGGAATCTAAAGGTATAACCAATGACCTTTCTAACCCTGTATGTTTTATTAAACTTTGTTTTCAAATGCTTTTTCATCACGACTTTTTACCGACATATAAAACATTATATAGTGGAATTGTTGTTCATTAGTTAAAAGAGTAGATATGTTAGACTGGTTAAATCATTTTTATGAACATAAATTTTCTGATTATGCAGAATTTATAGGTATCCTGTTAGGAACTTTTGTAGTTGGGTATACTTTCAGTAAAGTTTTCCGTCGGTTTATATTAAAATCGACGGTCATAATGCAGAATGATCCAACTAATTACCAATTTTTAAGGCATTTTTTAGCGGCGGTAATATACATTGTAGGTATTTCTTTGGCTATTTATTCTGTGCCAAGTATGCGAACCATTGCCAATTCCATGCTTGCTGGTGCTGGAATTTTGGCTGTTGCTGTTGGTTTTGCCTCTCAACAGACCCTAAGTAACATAATAAGTGGTATATTCATCGTCATTTTTAAACCGTTTAGAGTAAACGACAGGCTTAAAATAAGAGATACCCTTAACGGTATTGTTGAAGATATTACCCTGAGACACACTGTAATTAGAGATTTTGAAAATAGACGCATCATTGTACCCAATACCTTGATGGGGAACGAAATCATAATAAACTCTGATTTTGAGGATGATAGAATTTGTAATTGGCTGGAAATTCAACTCGAACATGGAACAGATATAAATCACGCAAAAGATATTTTGGAGAAAGCAGCCGTTTCACATCCTTTATCATTGGATAATCGCACCATTGAAGAAATGGACGAAGGTTCGCCTACGGTTAAAGTCAGAATTGTACAGATTAATGCTGTGGGTATTTCCATTAGAGCTTGGATCTGGACGGCAAACAGTGCGAAAGGGTTTGAATTAAAATGCGACCTTTATGAGATTATTTATAAAAAGTTTAACGAAGAGGGAATTTCTTTCTCTAAATTAAATCAATCATTGAACGTTCTAAAAGAAAATGCCTGAAAACAACAAATTTTTAATAAAATGAAATATCATGGATATATTTATTGAATCTTTGAAAGGAATTAATCCGATTCTATTAGCTTTAATAGCTACTTTGTTTACTTGGGGGATTACTGCATTTGGAGCTTCTTTTGTTTTTTTCTTCAAAAAAATGAATCAAAAAGTTCTTGATGCCATGTTAGGATTTGCTGCAGGAGTAATGATTGCTGCCAGTTATTGGTCTCTACTGGCACCAGCCATTGAGATGACAGAAAAAGCGGCAAAAGTACCTTCATGGCTTCCCGCATTGATCGGATTTTTGGGTGGAGGAATATTTCTTTGGATAGTTGACCGTTATCTACCCCATCTTCATCCAGGTTTTGAGATTAATCAGGCAGAAGGCGTTCCCTCTTCGTGGAAAAGAAGTATTTTATTAGTATCGGCGATAACTATCCACAATATACCTGAGGGACTTGCTATTGGTGTTGCTTTTGGTGCAGCTGCCCATGGTTTAGATACTGCAAGTCTTGGAGCTGCGGTAGCTTTAACCATAGGCATAGGATTACAAAATCTACCAGAAGGAACTGCCGTTTCTGTTCCGCTTAGAAGAGAAGGAATGAGTAGGCGAAAAGCTTTTTTTTATGGCCAATTATCCGGTGCAGTAGAACCTCTTGCTGGCGTTCTCGGTGCAACCGCTGTTTTGCTTATTGAACCTTTGCTCCCCTACGCATTGTCTTTCGCAGCTGGAGCTATGATTTATGTAGTCGTTGAGGAACTAATTCCTGAATCTCATCTGGCGGGAAACACTGATCTCGCTACCATGGCAACTATTGTTGGATTTGCCATAATGATGACCTTAGATGTTTCTTTAGGTTAAAAAAATACCACCAAATTCTTAGTAAGTGGTGGCATTCTTCAGATTGGTTGCTATTA
>JBMLQR010000004.1:16082-38712 GCA_049241465.1 Saprospiraceae bacterium
ATTACAATGTCAACATTCTCTTTATTCAGGTTCGATAAATTTCTCTATCCCAAAAACAGGATACTCGCGCATCTTATTTTTTGGATCATATATCTTGGTTACTTCACAATCGCCTTTGCAAGTTTTAGAGATAATTATACTCAAAGTTTCATAGAAGTATTGGTAACCTTACCAGTAAGAATGTTTGCTACTTATATAACACTGTATTGGTTAATTTCAGGTTTTCTCGACAAAGAAAAATATTTGGCATTTACTTTAATTTTTATTTTTACGGCTATTGGTTTTGGCTATTTAGATCGACTATTACTCCATTTATTTTACGTACCTATTTATGTACCTAATTATGATTATACCACATTTCCTCTAACTAGTTTTACTAAGGCTTTACAAAGAACCACAAATGTTTATACTATCGTTTTTGCCGCAGCCGCTATTAAATTAATTAAAAAAAACTATCAAAATGAAAAAATAGCGAGAGAGCTTTCCAGAGAAAAACTAGATGCGGAACTTAAATTTTTAAAATCACAAATTCACCCTCATTTTCTTTTCAATACCCTTAATTCTCTGTATGCTTTAACTCTCCAAAAGTCAGACCAATCGTCCGAAGTTGTTTTAAAGCTCTCTCATTTCCTGGACTATATGTTATACGATTGCAATGTGAGTCAAATTTCTTTGGAAAAAGAAATTGAACAAATGCAAAATTTAATTACGCTGGAAAAATTGAGATACGGCGACAGATTAGATGTTGATTTTAATATTAGTGGGCCAGTTAAAGAGTTTAAAATTCCACCTTTACTAATGTTACCTTTCCTGGAAAACGCTTTTAAACATGGTGTAAGCCAACATACTGAAAACTCATTTATCTATGTAGATCTCAAAGTAAAAGAGCAAAATTTAACCTTTAGAGTAGAAAATAGTAGTACCTATTCAGAAAGTGACCTGGAAGCAGATTATACCAAGGGCATTGGATTGAAAAATGTAAAACGAAGGTTAGATTTAATTTATGGTGATGATGGGTATAATCTCGAGGTATTTAAAGAAGAAGATTCCTTTACTATTGTTTTAAAAATTTCACTCATAACAAATAATGAATAAAATTAAATGTGTTCTCGTCGATGACGAACCTTTAGCCTTAGATGTATTAGAATCTTATATTAAAAGAGTAGACGGTCTGGAGCTAACTGCCCGTTGCGATAATGCTATGAAAGCATTTGAAGTATTAAGAAATCAAAATGTTGACTTAATATTTCTTGATATTCAAATGCCAAAATTAAACGGCATTGATTTTTTAAAAACGTTACAAAACCCACCAAAAGTTATTTTCACTACTGCCTACAGAGACTACGCTATTGAAGCTTTTGATTTGGATGCAGTGGATTACCTATTAAAACCAATACCTTTTGGAAGATTTCTAAAAGCGCTGAGTAAGGCTTTCGGACAAATACAGAGTGCTAATCAAAACACTGTAAGCAGTGAAGAATACGAACCGTACATCACAACAGATACTCTTATTGTAAAGTCAGATAAAAAAATGATTAAAATAAACCTTAAGGAGATAATATATATAGAAAGTCTTAAGGACTATGTTATCATTCACTTGCCAAACAAAAGAGTAGTTACTAAACAAAAAATAAGCTTTTTAGAGCAGAAACTAATGGAGAACAATTTCATAAGAATTCACCGTTCCTTTTTAGTTTCTGCCTCAAAAATCGAGTCTTTTACTCCGAGCCACATCGACATTAATGGTCAACAATTACCTATTGGTAGAAGCTACAAAAGTGAAGTTGGAAAAATACTAGGTTACTAGCATTAACTTTACTGAAGATCCTGGACTATAGTTAATTTGTCACGAAGTTTTTTTTTCTTTTCTGGCTTGTCTTCACCATCTGCAAACTTCCTGGCAAAGTCTCCACCATCTTGTTTTGCTCTGGCTTGCTCAAGAACGAGTGGCCTGCCGCGAAATCTGGTCTTTGCAATTTTCTTTTGAATCTGGATAAAAGTATCCATAGGTAATTCAAGCGTCGAGGTAACATTACCTGTAACAATACGCCCTACTTTACTTTTATGAATACCCCCTGCCTCACAGATAATTCTTAAAAGACCCCCTTTGTCCAAATTGTCTTTTGAACCAAGATTCAAAACGAAACTAGACATAGGAACACTGCTATTTCTACCTTCTGATGATGGTGAATTACCGTAAGAAGATGAAGATTGTTTTCTATCTCTATCTCCTCTGTCTCTGTCACCTCTATCTCTATCTCTTGAGACAGGATTTAAGTCCGGTGCATTTCTATAATACTCTAGAAATCTATTGAACTCCAGAGAAGCAAATCTTTTAATCAAATCTTCCCTTGACATATCTTTTAAGAAATGTAAAACGTCAGGTAAGAAAGTATCTAGTTCATCGTCATTTAACTCAACCTCTTTTACCCTTCTTAAAAGCTCAAGAAGTTGTTGTTGACAAACTTCCTGACCACTGGGAACAGGGAAAGGACGGAAATGTATTTTAGATAAACTTTCAATATTTCTAATTTTGTAAGCGTCTCTATTAGTTACAAGAGCAATAGAAACCCCTTTCTCCCCTGCTCTACCCGTTCTACCACTTCTATGAGTATAAAATGGAAGTTCATCAGGAATATTCATGTGAATTACGTGTGTAAGCCCGCTGACATCCAAACCTCTTGCAGCAACGTCTGTTGCTACGAGGATACGAAGTGCCCTATTCCTGAATTTATCCATAATTTTTTCACGCTGCTTCTGATCCATGTCACCGTGAAGCGCACCAGAGGTGTAACCGTCTTTCATCAAGTTATCGGCAACGTCCTGAGTGTCCATTCTTGTACGACAAAAAATAAGGGCATAAATGGATGGATTAAAATCCAGTAAACGTTTCAATGCGGCATACTTATCTTTTTCCTGAACGATACAGTAGCGATGTTCTATGTTAACGTTACCCGAATTTTTTTCTCCTGCTGAAATTTCAACAGGTTTTACCATGTAATTTCTCGCTAGATTTCTAACAGAATTTGGCATAGTTGCTGAAAAGAGCCACGTATTTCTCGAGGAACTACAAGCAGAAATAATGGCATCAAGATCTTCTTGAAAACCCATATTTAACATCTCATCAGCTTCATCAAGGACTAAAATCTTGATATCGTCTAATTTGATAGCTCTTCTGTCCAATAGATCTACTAATCTACCTGGCGTGGCTACAACGATATGTGCATTTCTTTTTAAGGCTCTAACTTGTTCCTGGATGCTTGCACCTCCATAAACAGCCACTATATTTAGGTGCGGTTCTTCGCCAAGAAAGCGATTTAAATCACCGGTTATTTGTAAACAAAGCTCTCTGGTTGGAGCTAATATAAGCCCCTGAACACAAAATTGACCCGCATCAACTAAATCAATTAATGGTAGTCCAAAAGCGGCTGTTTTTCCCGTACCGGTTTGAGCCAAAGCGACTAAATCTTCTTTTCCGGAAAGCAGAAAAGGAATAACTTTTTCCTGGATTAAGGTTGGTTGTTTGTAACCAAGTCCTTCAATAGAGACAAGTAATTGTGGTGAAAGACCCAGGTCTGAAAATGAACTCATGTATTATTTTTAATTAAGCCGCAAAGGTACGTCTTATTTCATTAAAATACGCTTTTATTTATCAGTAACCTTTTTTAAGGATAAAGCGTTAATGCAAAATCGAAGACGCGTTGGTTTTGGACCATCAGGAAAAACATGACCAAGGTGCGAATCACAAGTTCCACAACATACTTCAATCCGCTGATGACCAAAACTATTATCCATAATATAAACTACAGCATTGTCTTCCACAGGTTTAGTAAAAGATGGCCAACCGGTGCCACTTTCAAATTTCTCCTCAGCATCAAACAAGGTGGTTCCACAACAGACACATTCATATTTTCCAGCTTCAAATGAACTACACATTTGATTGGAAAATGGCCTTTCTGTGCCTTTCTTTCTGGTAATCTGGTACACCTCAGGAGATAAAATTTCTTTCCATTCGGCGTCTGACTTAACTACCTTAATGTCTTTCTTTTCTCTTATCTTATTAGCCTCTAATATTACAGTTTCCCAGTTCATTGTTATTTTTTTATTGCCATAACAAACCAGATAAAACAAAGGTTTATCCAAACTGCTTTAACTTGTGTCCTGATTTTTAAAGTTAGATGCCTTATTAGCATTATCATTTCCAAGTTAATTTACTCAATTAGTTCTAAGTAAATGTAAAAAGTCTTACCTTAAATTTATATTTTGATCATCAAATTTCAATTTTATGCGTTTTTATACTTTTTTATATTGTTTTCTAATCTTTCCTTTGATTGGGTGTACACTACATGCTCAGTCTATTCCTCCTATTCATTTTCAACATCTTGAATATAGAATGATAGGTCCATTTCGAGCGGGAAGGACCGTTGGTGCAGTAGGAATACCCACGAAGCCAAATGTCTTTTTTATAGGTGTAAATAATGGAGGTGTTTGGAAAACAGATGATTATGGTAGAACCTGGCTTCCTATTTTTGATAAAATGCCGACGGGATCTATTGGTGATATTGCCGTTTCTCCAACCAATCCTGAAATTATTTATGTTGGCACAGGTGAGGGTCTTCACCGCCCTGATTTAAGCGTTGGAGATGGAATATATAAATCAGAAGACGGCGGATCCACCTGGAATCATCTGGGCTTGAAAGACATACAGCAAGTAGGAAGAATTATTGTTCACCCCACTAATCCAAAGGAAGTATTTGTAGCTGGATTAGGTCATCCTTACGGGGCCAATGCTGAAAGGGGCGTGTTTAGATCTCAGGACGGTGGAAAAACATGGAAAAAGGTCTTATTTATTAATGAAAATACAGGGGCCATTCAAGTTGAATATAATCCATCTAATCCAAACATACTTTTTGCCAGCTTATGGGAGCATAGAGAAGGTCCCTGGGAAAATGGAAATTTTTCAGGTGCCCACAGTGGTCTTTTCAAGTCTGTTGATGGTGGTGAAACATGGAAACCTATCTTACAAGGATTACCAGGAACTACTGATGGACTTGGTAGAATTGGCATTTGTTTTGCCCCCAGTAATACGAATCAAATGTATGCTACCGTAGATGCTAAAAATAACGGCGGAATTTACCAAAGTAAAGATGCCGGTGAAAATTGGAGTTTAGTTAGCCGGGATCCAAGAACGTGGGGGCGAGGTAGCGATTTTGCGGAAATTAAAGTGCACCCTAATCATCCTGAAATTTTGTTCATAGCCAATGTAGCTGCTTATAAATCAACCGATGGAGGTAAAAACTGGTTTTCTATCAAAGGCGCGCCTGGGGGAGATGATTATCATCGCATTTGGATAAATCCACTGCAACCTGATATCATGATTTTCGCAGCTGATCAAGGAGCTGTAATTACGGTAAATGGTGGAAAAACATGGAGTTCCTGGTATAATCAACCCACCGCTCAACTTTATCATGTTACTACTGATAATCAGTTTCCTTACCATGTATATGGTGGTCAACAGGAAAGTGGTGCTATAGGCGTTGCCAGTCGGGGAAATGGAGGACAAATTTCTTTCCGTGATTGGTATGGCGTTGGTGCCGATGAATATGCTTATGTTGCTCCCGATCCTCTAAATCCTGACGTAATCTATGGAGGCAGGGTGCTGAAATTTAATAAAAAAACGGGGCAAACACAATATGTAGGTCCCGAGAATCTTAGATCAGGCCAACACAGGGTTCTTAGGACTATGCCCTTACTTTTTCATCCCGCTAATCCGAAAATGTTGCTTTTTGCTACCAATAAGCTGTGGAAAACACTGGATGGTGGTTACCATTGGGAAATAATAAGTCCTGATTTATCCAGAAATAAACCAGATGTTCCTGATAACATAGGTGTTTTTAAAACACCAGAACTAAATGAAATGCCCCAAAGAGGGGTCATTTACTCCGTTGGACCTTCTCCTCTTGATCCAGATATTATCTGGGCGGGAACTGATGATGGCCTGATTCATATCACCAAAGATGGTGGAAATTCATGGCAAAATATTACTCCCCCTACCCTTCGTTCCTGGGATAAAATTTCTCAAATTGATGCCAGTCATTTTGATAAAAATACTGCCTATATTTCAGTAAATGCCTTCAGATTAGATGACCTTACCCCATATATTTACAAAACAAAAGATGGTGGAAAAACCTGGACTTTAATAACTAAAGGTATTTCAAAACATCCCGTTAATGCGGTAAGAGAGGATCCAAAACAACCAGGTTTATTATTTGCCGGTACTGAAAACGAAGTTTATTTTTCTGCTGATGACGGCGATAACTGGCAATCCCTCAGGTTAAATATGCCTGCTACCTCTATTCGTGATCTGGTAATCCATGAAAATGACCTGGTCATTGGCACGCATGGTAGATCCATTTGGATTTTAGATGATATTGCACCCCTTAGAGAAATAAAAAAAGCAATCAATAATGACTTTTTATACAAACCTAGTCAGGCCTTTAGAGTACGTTGGAATATGTTTTCCGATACCCCATTGCCACCAGAAGAACCAACAGGAAAAAATCCACCAGATGGCGCCATTATAGATTATAATCTGGGGGAAAATGCAAGACTGGTTACCATTGAGATTTCTGATTCTCAGGGCAACCTGATAAGGAAATTTTCCTCTGCTGATGTTACTGAAAAACTAGATACCAATACTTTGGGGTATCCAACCTATTGGTTTAGACCAACCCAGAAATTACAAACAGCTAAAGGATCCCACCGATTTGTATGGGATGTAAGGTATGCACAACCCAAGGGAACTCAAAGAGGTTATGCCATTGCTGCAGTGTATAAAAACACCCCGGCAGGACCAGACGGCCCCTTCGTTCATCCTGGTTCTTACAAGGTCAAATTAAATATAGATGGTTTTGTGATGGAAAAAACGCTCGATGTTAAAATGGATCCTCGTGTGAATATAAGTGAAGAAGATTTGATTCTCCAATCTAAATATGCATTGATATGTTACCAAGCTTACCATAAACTTCAAGATATCAGAGAATCCTTAGATGAAAAAATTAAATCCTCCAATCTTTCCGTTGAAACCATAACAGCATTAAAAAGAAAGAGAGGCTCAGGCTCTCCTGGGGGCGGTGACATATTATATGGAAGTATTTATGAAACTTCAAATGAAAAAGAAACGGTGGTAGGCTTACAAGAAAAATTTCTATTTATGCTTCATGTTTTACAAACTGCTGATGCAAGACCAACACCGCAATCTATTTTAGCCATTGAAAAAATGGAAGCCACATTGCAATATTTGGCCTCCAATTAATTTTTCAAACAATGATCAAATATTGTGAGGAACCTTCAGCGACCACACCTGAAGGTTTCTTTTATTTAAATGAAAAAGGCAATCCGAAGATTGCCTCTTAATGGGTCGGAGTGACTGGATTTGAACCAGCGACCACTAGCACCCCATGCTAGTACGCTACCGGGCTGCGCTACACTCCGTTCTCGTGGGTAATACTGGATTCGAACCAGTGACCTCTGCTCTGTCAAAGCAGCGCTCTAAACCAACTGAGCTAATCACCCTATTTATTGTACAAAACTAATTACTTTATTCAAAAAAAGAAACTCAGCCATAGATTTTTTCAATTACTTCTATTCTTACGATGGTTCTAAGGTAAATAAATTTACTCATTTTTTAGACATATTACAATAATGCCTATCTGTTACTTTGCCATCTCTAATGTAAAATAAACCTTTTAACTTACTAAATATTAATAAATTAATTGTAAAGTAATAGTTGAATTCTTGACTTGAATAATGCTAAAAATAAATATGAGTCACTTAAATCTCCCGAATGTATTACATTTAAATCATTATATTTGAATGGTAAAAAAAGCAGAATACGCATCAAAGGAAATAACGAAGTAATCTTTAAAAAATATTCCTTTTTATATTTTCTACTTTTCACTAAAAATTAGTCCATGAGATATTTGTATTTATTGAGCCTTTTAATTTCACTCCCTGTGTATTCATTTACCCAGGGTTTCAACCAGATAAAGGTTGAAAAAATAAAAGCGGGACTAATACTGGAACGTTGGTCGGGTATCCATGAAAAATGGGGAGCTCAATATATTTTAATTTTAAAAGCAAAATACCCCAAGTATAGATTAGACCTTGCTTTTGCTAAAGATACTTTGATAAAAACCAGTTCTTTTGCTACACAATCTAATGCTCTAGCTGCCATAAACGGTGGTTTTTTTGATATGAAAGCGGGTGGCTCTGTTTCGTTTTTAGTTTCTGACGGAAAGATCATTCATGAAAATAAGCCTAATGTTTTGTCTATAGACAATGAAATGGGAGCCAACGCACTGGTAATTTATGAAAATGGAAAGGGTGAATTATTACCCACAGAGGGTCCAACTCGTATTCCAATGCTAAAAAATGTGGAAGATGCATTAGTTACAGGCCCCTTACTTTTGAAAAATAGTCAGATAAATTCCCTTCAAAAAAGACCTTTCAATGATTTAAAGCACCCACGAAGTGCCATTTGTTTAGGAAAAAAAGAAATATGGCTAGTTGCCGTCGATGGCAGACATAAAGAAGCTACAGGATTAAATCTAAATGAACTTTCTCAGTTCCTATTATCTTGCGGTTGTCAACAGGCCATTAATTTAGATGGAGGTGGATCAACCACACTTTTTTTGAACACAAATAAGTTTGTTGGTATAGTAAATCATCCTTCTGATAACAAAAAATTTGATCCGGAAGGAGAACGGCCGGTCGCTAATATTCTTTTCATTAGAAAGAATAATTAGTTTTCTATATTTAAGTAAATTCAACAGAATGGAATTAAATGTTTTTTCACTATATGATTTAGGTACCCTAATAAAAAGAGTTATTTCCCTAAATTTTCAGGATAAAATTTGGGTTAAAGCGGAAATTTCAGGTTGCAAAGTAGTGCGAGGAATTGCTTATTTAGAATTGGTTGAGAAAGAAGAAGGTCAGTCAGACAAAATAATCGCCCAACAAAGTGCTGTTATCTGGCAGGGAACTTTACAGAAATTAAATGGAAAACTTTCAGAACCAATAACAGGTTTTCTTGAAATTGGTCGGGAAGTTCTGGTTTTAGTCCAGATAGATTTTAATGTGAGATATGGTTTTAAACTTGTTATCGATGATATCGATCCTGCCTATACTCTCGGTAAATTATTTCAACAACGACAGGAACTTGAAAAACTTATTTTTACTGAAAAGTTACATGAACCAAATAAATTAATCCCTCTTCCTCTGGTTATACAAAGAATTGCCGTTCTTAGTAATGAACAAGCAGCTGGTTATCAAGATTTTGTTCATCAACTTACTGAAAACTCAATGAATTATGCTTTTTCATTGACTTTATATCCCATTTCCCTTCAAGGGAATCTTGTGGAAGAAACCGTTCTCATTCAGCTTGCGGAAATATTAAAAGCTGATACTGCCTTCGATGCAGTTCTTATCCTCAGAGGAGGTGGATCAAAACTTGATTTAGCTGGATTTGATAGTATAAAAATTTGTCGTGCCATTTCCTCTTTCCCCATAAAAATTATAACAGGTATTGGTCATGAAGTGGACGAAACGCTCTCTGATATAGTTGCCGGTATTTCATTAAAAACACCTACTGCCGTAGCTGAATATCTGCTTTACCACAACCAAAACTTTGAAGCCTCTATTCAAAAAATGATGCTAATTATAAATGACAAAACCAGATATAAGGTGCAACAATCAAAACTAAAGTTATTGCGATGTCAACACGAACTTTCTTTAAGACCTATGAGAGTTATTGATAGAACAAATACTAAACTCCAAAATATTCAGCAATATTTACCCAATTTAATCATTAACAGACTAAAAAAAGAAGAGGTAAAACTATCCTTTTTTCAACGATTAATTGAGCTTGCCAACATCTCCAATACACTAAAAAGGGGATTTACTATCACGAAGGTATTACCTGGTAATAAACCACTAAATGACAACATCATGCCAAATGTGGAAGTTGAAACCTTATGGGAAAAAGGTAGTTTCAGAAGTATAATTATTGATAAATAACCATAAACAAATAAAATGGAAAATGATAACATTAGTTATGAGAAGGCTTATTTGGAACTTGAAGCAATAATAAATCAATTGGAATCAGACGCTTTGTCCATTGAGTTACTAGCAGAAAAAGTTTCCAGAGCAGCGAATTTATTAGAAATATGTACCAAAAAAATGCGCTCTATAGAATCAGATATTCAGCAAATAATTGGTTCGGCATAATTCAAAATTATATGCAAGTCATAACAGTACTTAGCTTAGGTTCTAATATTGGTGATAGGTTAAATTATTTAAATTTATCTAAAACAGCTATTTACAACCTCATTGGGCCCATACAATTTTCTTCAAACATTTATGAAACTGAACCATGGGGCATTGATAATCAGGATAGTTATCTGAATCAGGTTATTTCTGTTCTAACAATTCTAACTCCGAATGAATTACTTGATAATATTCATCAGATTGAAAAGGACTTAGGACGAATTCGAGAGATTCATTATGGTCCGAGAACTATAGATATTGATATACTATATTACGGCGAGAGAATTATAGATATTGAAAATTTAAAAATTCCTCATCCTCACATTCAAAAAAGGCGATTTATTTTAGTTCCTTTGTCTGAAATTTTACCATTAATGCATCATCCTTTATTAAAAAAAACAAACCAAAAATTATTGGACGATGTAAAAGATGATGGCAAAGTAACAAAGTGGCAACCTTAACAAACTATGAAAACTGAATCCTTAGCTTATCCATATATTGTTATTGAAGGCAATATCGGTGTAGGAAAAACAACATTTTGCCGCAAGCTTCAAGAAAAGTATGATGCACGTTTAATTTTAGAACAGTTTTCTGACAACCCTTTTCTTCCCTACTTTTATGAAAATCCAGAGAGGCACGCCTTTTCTGTAGAGCTTTTTTTTATGACAGAAAGACATAGGCAGTTGCAAGAAGAACTCATACAGGGCGATCTTTTCAATCAACAGATTATATCAGACTATATCTTCATTAAAACCCTATTATTTGCAAAGAATAATTTGAATGAGGAAGAATATCGTCTATTCAACCGATTATTTCATGTGTTGAATGCTCATTTCAAAAAACCAGATTTAGTTGTTTATCTTCATCGACCTATATCATCCCTGATGACACAAATAAAAAAAAGAGGGCGATCTTATGAGATGGAAATGAGTACAATGTATTTAGAAAATATTCAAAAAGCCTATTTTGATTTTTTTAAAATGGACCCAGAGTACCCTATACTAGTTGTAGGTATTGGTGATTTAGATTTTGAAAAAGATGTTCATGCCTTCGAGCTACTGAATAACCTGTTACAACAAAAATATGAAACTAAAGTACATTACATAGACCTTGAAATTACTCCATAAAGAAAACTTGTTTTAAGGGAATACTTACTGGCGAGGCGTCCTCATTAGTAACCATAATATCTTTCATATACGCCCACCACTTCTTCATAAGCGGTGATTCTGGTAAACTTGTCAAGGTGGAGGCATTCTCGACCGTCATTTTTCCAAATAGAACATGACTTTCTTCGTCAAGAAAAATACTATAATCACTGATACCATGATCCTTTAAAAGGCTTTTTAATTCCGGCCAAATGAGATCGTGCCTTTTTTTATATTCCTCGGCTTGACCTGTGCATAACATCATTTTAAATGCTAAAACTTCCATAACCATTAAATTTATGAGTATCTAACCAACGCTTTTAATACCCTGGTCGAAAGTTCACCTTCACAAGCGTCTAAATAATCCTGGTAGGAAACAGGAATTAATCGAAGATCAATATTTTCGCCAGTACCATTCGCTTTTTCAACTTGTACCCACCAACGACCACTTCGATTACTCTTCCAAAAAGTTAGTAATTCGTGATGTTCTTTAACTTCAACTAAGTATTCTACCATACCGTCAAAATTTACGGGAAAATCACCTTTTTTATTGTTGAACCCATCTAACAGATACCAAATTATTTGTGCCAGGGCCTGAGCATCTACCTGATTATTTGTATTTTTGAAGTCAAAACCTGATATACAAAATCCTTTTAAAGTATCACTTAGACCAGCATACCTTGAAAGCTGACAAATTTCTTCCAGGAAAAAACCACTTGGACTTTTGGGAATTTGGCTTGGAAAATCAGGGTATTTGAGCGCTGACATTTCTAGGATACAAATATCAGCATGTCTTATAGACGGCTCTAATTCTTGTAAATTTTGCTTAGATTGCCCTAGTCTGTGTAACGAAATTCCTTTTTCCTCACTATATAAAAAACCACTTGAAGGCACTAAATGTGATTGGATGCCAATTATATGTCCTCTTTCGGAGGTTTCATCAAGACTTGACAAAAAAGTATCTAAATAGGGAAACTCCGAGGCTGATTGAAATGGAAAACACCTAAAACGGTCATCCATTACTGTTAGATGCAAATTGGGTTGAACATTATGCAATGCCTGAATAAATGATTTATTTAGAGAACTATCATCGGTAACCAAAATAGGAAAAACGCCGGAATGAAAAATTTCTTCAAAAAGGGGTAATATAATAGACTCATTAGATTTTCTTAAAACTCCCAAATCTAAAAAATCAAAGTCGTCCTGAAAGAACTTAAAAGAATACAGCGCGTCTCTCATCTCTGTCATTCCTGGGGCATCACAAGTTATTAATGCCACGGGGAAACCGTGCCAGGCAGGTAATTCAAATCCAGCAGTATAAAAAGAGGTCTTTGATCCTAATTGCCAGGGAGAAGAGTAATTAGCCCAAAGTTTGTCCAGCGGTAAAGGTTTTAACCAATTTTCAAGCATAAATAAATTAAATTCTTATCCAATATAATTAAATTTCTACTAATGTTTCTAATTTCATTCCCCTGGAACCTTTTATAAGAATTAATGAGGTAGAAAATGGTAAAGAATCAAAATAATTTTTTGCCTCTGTAGCTGTATTAAAATGCACCCATTTTTTTTCCAATGCGACCTGTTCAAAATTTTTACCAATCAAGATAACCTGACTTAATAAAGAATTATCAGCAAAATCAGCTATTTTTTTATGTTCATAAGGAGATTCTTCCCCTAATTCAAACATATCTCCTAAAATAGCTATTTTATTCAAATGAGAAATGGCAAATAAATTATTTAATGCGGCTTCCATACTTGAAGGATTGGCATTGTAGGCATCCAAAATGATTTTACCTCCCTTGTAACTGATATATTGCGAACGATTTTGCGATGGCACATAGTTTTCTAAAGCCATTTTAATTTTATCACCGGGCACTTTAAAATATTTCCCAACGGCGATAGCCGACATTATGTTCCCCAAATTATAATTACCTGTCAAATGAGTTTGTGCTGATATATAGTCACCATTTTCTGATAGAAAAGCTACCCTTAGGAATTCTTGAGTGGGTAAATTTTCAATTTCATATAGCGCATTATTTGGATCTGGCTGATCTGAAAGAGTATATATTATCTTCTTTTTATTATCCAAAGACAAAGAAACTAGAGTCTCATCCATTTGATTAAGAAAAATACAACCATCCTTCAGATACTTAAAAAGTTCCGATTTACCCATTTTAACCCCTTCTACACCCCCAAAACCTTCCAGGTGAGCCTTGCCTATATTGGTAATCAAACCATGTGTAGGTTCTGCAATATGACACAGGTCATTTATTTCCCCCTGATGATTTGCCCCCATTTCTATGACTGCAATTTCTGTATTTAAAGGCATAGCCAGTAAAGTGAGCGGAACCCCAATATGATTATTTAAATTACCTTTGGTAAAGTGCGTGGGATAATGGATATTTAAAACAGCGGCAATCAGTTCTTTAGTAGTCGTTTTCCCATTACTTCCCGTTATAGCAATAATGGGAATAGAAAATTGTTTTCTATGTAAGTTTGCAAGGCGCTGCAAAGTATCTAAAACATCCAAAACTTTAAATAAAGCCGGATGGTCAGGTAAGCGCCGATCATCTGCAACAGCCAGAACAGCTCCGTTTTGTAATGATTGCAGAGCGTATTGATTACCATCAAAATTTTCTCCCTTTAACGCAAAAAAGATGTCACCTTTTTTAACATTCCTTGAATCTGTAGAAATTCCGCCACCTGAAAGGAATAACTGATAAAGTGATTGTAAATCCATAATCGTCAAATAAAGAAGGGATATAGTAAACTACATCCCTTCTTTTTACATTTAAATACAAAATTATCTTCTTACTGGTCTTTTACTTTTGACTTGGAAAGTATTACCATCGGGTGTATTATTGCCCGTTGCACCACCCAATCTGTTCATGGCACATCTAAAACCAATCGCACGACTTGTTTGGTCTTCGTCCATAAAGCGTCTTGTGCCTGGAGAAAGCCAATAAGCTCTATCCGCCCAGGAACCACCTTTATATACCCTGGATTTATTACTTATTAAGGTATGAACATCAGTATCATAAGTAACTTCCGAAAATTCATCTCCATCCCTGTAATTAGTAGCATCATTTGTTCTGACATTAGTCCTGTTTGCCAGTTCCTCTTTAGTGTAAAATTCATAACGCAATCTACCCATACTATCCTTCTCAACAGGACGACCATCCTCGTCCTTCACCATTTTAGTAAATTTACTTCCTCTGAAAGGATTTAAATCGTGGTTTTCCTCATCCCTCAAAGCACTACTCGTCATTGGACGATAAACATCCATAACCCATTCGTTTACATTACCAGACATATTATAAAGTCCGAAATCATTTGGCAAATACGCTCTGACAGGACCGGGACCCGCAGCATTATCATTTAGTTTACCCGCAATACCCATATAATCACCTGAACCTTTCTTGAAGTTTGCTAAGATAGCTCCTTGATACTTATCTCTTTTTCCATACCTCACGGTATTTCCACTCCAGGAATAAGTTCTACCAGCGGAAATATTTTCATCTCCTGGAATAAGATTACCTTTCAAGGCATAAGCAGCATATTCCCATTCAGCCTCCGTAGGAAGTCTGTAACCAGGTAATAAAATACCGTCTTCAATTCTTACTGGTCTTGACTCACCCGTTGCCAAATCTTTAACATTTTTGCGAACATTTCCTTCGTATTGACCTACGAGATAAGAACCGGTGTTAAAATTATCCTGATCTTTTTGTTCTAAATTAGGATTAAGTACTCCCTGACGAATAAGCCTGGTTTCGTTAACACGGTCAGTTCTCCATTTACAGAATTCAGTGGCTTGCACATGAGATACACCAACAACAGGATAATCATCATAAGAGGGATAGCGGAAATACTGTTCAGCCATTGGCTCATTGTAAGACAATTCGTCTAACCAAACCAGTGTATCAGGCAAAGCATCCACTAAGACCTCTGGATAAGTTCCACCAAATGTTCTTCCTAACCATTCTGTGTAAAAACGATATTCCCTGTTAGAAACCTCTGTTTCATCCATATAAAAAGAAGTAACGGTAACTCTTCTAGGGACAGCATTCCATTCGTACATTACATCTTCCTGGCTTAGACCCATCGTAAAGGTACCCCCTTCGACTAACACTAAATTAGGACCTGTGTCTTGACCTTTGTAATCAACTTTTTCGTAACCACCCCATTTTGGATCATTATATGACCAACCAGTAGTTTCTGACACTGTTTTTGAAGATTTACTACAAGACGGTGTCAGGAGGACGCCTGAAGTACAGGCTAAAATTAACAGAAATGAACGATTCATTATATTCAATGTATTCATGGTTTTCAACTTAACGGAAAGAAATACCCATTTATTTTAAAAAAAAATTAATATTCAAAAAATAAATTATGCAAAAGTAACAAACCTTTTTTGGAATTAGTTATTAAAACGAAAGCAATTCAGCGTTTTTTGTGCTGATTTTTTTGAAATATAATTTTGAGCCTCTGAAAATCTTAATGAAAGAGTAATTTCATGACTCCCCAGGGTTCTTTGTAAACCTTTACCATCAATAGGAATTTCTGCTGTATATAAGATTTTGTAAATACCTTTTTTAAACCCAAATCCAACGATACTTTCAATTGGCTGAATACCACCAAAACGAGCCCAAACGCCAGTTATGAGTTGTCCAAGATGATAAGAACTCCCTAATTGAATAATTTTACTTTGGTTACTTGACAAATAAAGTAACATCGGAGACAAATAAACCGGACCTTTTCCGATACCCCTGCCTGACACAGGAAAATCGAAGCCCGACTGCAAACTAAAAGTCATAGGACGCCCCGTTTCCAGAATACTGGTATTAAAAAAAGTTTGATTAAACCTATTCAAATGCTTCAAACTTAACCCCAAATACCCTTTATCTCTAAATATTAGAATACCTGTTCCAAGGTCTAATTCCAACCTACTTAACGCTGATGGGGAGCTCTCTGTCACTGGTAGCGAAGGATTTAAACCTTTAAATGGATCTATCTGATCCTCAAAATATAGTTTACTCCAATTTAATTGCACCTGATTGGCCCCAGCTTCCAATCCAAATCTTATAAACCATTCTTTATTCACACGTAGTTGGTATGCATATACTGCGGCTATCTGATGTGTTCTCAATACTCCATTTCCAGCATCATCAGTCAAAAGTCTGAGCCCGAATCCACTATTTAATGCAGGGGAATAATTTTCAAATGAAATTTGAGCCGTTTTATATGGCGACGGCCAATTTACCCAGTTTGTCCTAAATTGAGCATTAATTCGAACACCTTCATTAACACCTGAAAAGGCAGGATTTACCGTTAATGGATTAGAAAAATATTGTGTAAACAAAGGATCCTGCGCAATTAGCAAAGTGGATGCTAAACTGAAACTTAAGGATAGCCAAAACCAACGATAAAAAAAATGTGATCGCATAAATCCTTTTATTTGCATAATTAACGAAAAATAACCTAAAAACAGATAATTTGCTCCGCTATTTGAAAATAAAATAATAAGTTTTTAAAAAAGTTTTAAGGCAGCTAAATACATTTTGGTCATATCTTTGCGATGTAGATGGATAAAACAATGATGAAACGAATCGTTTTTTTTTTAATAACTCTTTCAGTCTTGCATATAAAGGCTCAGTCTGTAACTATCCCTTTCAATCCGGAATGGTTACAAAGTAAAAATATTACTGTTGACAGAGCCAATATAGAATTATTGAAATTTAAGGGTGCCTTATATGATGACTCTCAGCCAGGTCTGCCTGTTTTTTTAACGGTAATTCCCACTGATAAAAATGATGGACGAATAAGTATAGAAGAAATTATTTCAGAACCCATTTCCTGGAATTATTGGCAAGAAAAGGAACAGGAAAAATTCAATGAAATACAATTATCCGCTTCCATTGAAAAAGAAGGAAATAATTATTTTGCTAAAATAATTCTTATACCTCTTTTTAAAAAGTCAGGTCAATGGCATAAGATAATAAGTGCCAAGATAGTATTTTTACCCTTTAATAAGGCAGAAACAATCCTTAGAAATACAAATTTTAAACAAGAAAGCGTACTGAAATCTGGAAATATCTATCAGTTGTCAATTCCGCAAAAAGGTGTTTATCAAATTAAAACCGATTTTATTCGGACTCAACTCAAACTTGACCCGGCAACTATTGATCCAAGACAAATTAAACTCTACGCAGGACAATCTGGAATGCTTCCTTTTGCGGTAAACATTCCCAATATTGATGATGTAGAGGAAATCCCAATCAAAGTTTTTGGTGAGGAGGATGGCAAATGGGACGCAAACGATTATCTTGTATTTTATGCAGAAGGTGCAAATTCCTGGATTGAGGATGCTGAAAAACAAACCTTTACTTTTCAAAATAACTTTTATTCAAACACGCAGTTTCTGTATTTGATTGTGAGTCCACAAAATGGAAAAAGAATTATAAATCAAAAAAAAGTAAATGATCCTCCCGAATTTTCAAAAGAATCAGATCAGTATAATGTTTTAGAAGAAGAGAAAACCAATCTATTGGAAGCATGGGAATCTGCTGAAGGATCAGGAAATGAATGGTATGGCGACTTATTTAAAAATGTAAGGGAATACAAGTATAATAATGTTTTTACTTTTCCGGGAATCATTCCAAGCTTTCCAACGAAGGTAAATGCCGCCATGGTGGTACGTTCTTTAGAATCTTCAAGTTTTAACCTTACCATAAATGATAAAACCTTACGAAGTAACATGGCTCAACCTGTGAGCAGGCTTGATGGTGAATTTGCTAATATTGAAGACTATGTTCGTCTGGCAGAACTAAATGGAGTAATTAATGTGAGTGAAGAAAGAATTAATTTGACCATTAACTATCCGTTCCCTAATGGACCTTCCGACGGGAGCCAGGGTTGGCTCGATTTTGTTGAAATTAACACCCGTTGCACCAATCGCTGGAATAACACGCCTCTTTATTTAAGTGACTGGAATTCGCTAAAAGAAAATATTTCCGGATTTAGTATAGAAAATACAACCTCTGATTTTCAAATCTGGGATATTTCCAAAGCCTTTGACATATCTGCTGTAGAAGGAAATATAAGCAATGGCACTTTGAAATTTTCCTATACATCAGGTGGGAAGTTAAAGAAATTTGTTGTATTTAAATCTGACAACACTTTACCCATACCCCTTTTTATTTCCAAAATCGCCAATCAAAATATTCATGGCTCAACTTCAGTTGACATGGTAATTATTTGTCCTTCAACCTTTGAAAAAGCAGCCACCCGACTAGCTGAACATCGAATAAAACATAGTAATTTAAAGGTTTCCGTACATACTGTAGAAGCTATTTATAATGAATTCAGTAGTGGAAAACCTGATCCAACAGCTATTCGTAACTTTGCAAGAATGATTTACCAAAGGGGAAATCAATTACAGTATATATTACTCATGGGCGATGGGTCTTATGATCATAAAAACATAAATAAATTAGGTAATAATTTTATTCCCACTTTTCAAAGAGATGCTTATAACCCATTATATGCGTTTCCTTCCGATGACTATTTTGGTATTTTAGAAACAACCGATAATGCAGATCCTTTGACAGGTCGACTCCTTGTGAGTGTTGGAAGGTTACCCATTAGTTCTTTACAAGAGGCTGAATTGATTGTAGATAAATTAATCAGATACGATAAACAACCAGAAGCTTTTGATCAATGGAGAAATAGAATGGTTTTTGTTGCCGATGATGAAGACGGCAATTTACATCTTGCCGATGCGAATGAAATAGCAGATAAAGTTCAGCGACAACAACCATCCTTAAATATGGAAAAAATATTTTTGGATGCCTACACACAAGTTTCTACTTCAGGAGGTAACCGATTTCCAGAGGTAACAGAGAGTATCAATCAATCCATTTTCCGTGGTGCATTAACAGTAACCTATTTGGGACATGGAAGCCCTAAAGGTTGGGCTCAGGAAAGGGTATTATCTATTCCTGATATATTAAACTGGCAAAACAGATTTAAAATGCCTCTTTTTATAACGGCAACTTGTTCATTTACAGCTTATGATGACCCAGCATTTGTCTCAGCCGGAGAGGAAGCGTTTTTAAATCCAAATGGAGGTGCTATTGGTTTATTGACAACCACCAGAGCCGTATTTGCCAACCAAAATGCAGAATTGACAGACCAAACACTTCAATCTTTATTTAAAAGAAGAAACGGTGGTATTTCAACCATTGGTGCAGCCTTAAAAGAAGCAAAAAATAATTTAAGTGGTTCATTTATCACTATTAACTCGAGAAAATATACCCTCATTGGCGATCCTTCACAAAAATTAGCCATTCCCCTAAGAAAAGTCAATACAACCAGTATAAATAGTCAGACCATAAATGCCGATTATAAACCTGATACCTTAGGAGCGTTATCAAGAGTCCAGATAACTGGAGTAATTGTAGATGACAGAGAAAATATTATTGAAGATTTTAATGGGTTTATTAAACCAAGTGTTTTAGATAAAGCAACGTTAACCAAAACTTTAGCTCAGGATAATGGTAGTTATGAAGTAGAATATCTGACGCAAAAAAATATCATTTTTTCAGGAAATGCCTCCGTATCCAAAGGTAAGTTCAGTTTTTCGTTCATTGTGCCTAAAGACATTAATTATCAAGTTGGTAATGGAAAAATAAGCTACTATTCTTTATCAGAAAATAAAATGGAAGATGCAGCCGGTTACTTTAACAGGTTTTTTATTGGGGGCAATTCCACTAACACCATTACAGATAATAAAGGTCCAGAAATAGATCTGTTTTTAAATAGCACCTCTTTTGTAGACGGAGGACTTACACACCCTGACCCTGTCCTCATTGTACATCTAATGGACGAAAATGGTATTAATGTAGTTGGAAATAGTATTGGACACGATATTGAAGCCATTTTAGACGATAATAGCAAAGAAATTTACGTTTTAAATGATTTTTACACAGGCGTTTTGGATGCTCCAAATCAAGGGGAGGTTCGTTTTCCATTTAAAAAACTGAGTGAAGGTTCTCATAAACTCTCTATAAAAGCATGGGATGTTGCCAATAATGCCACCGAAGAAACCTTACAATTTATAGTAAGTAATTCAGCAAGTATTGCTTTAAAAAATGTACTAAATTATCCTAATCCATTTACGGATAGAACCTGTTTTCAATTTAATCATAGCCTCGGGAATATTCCTCTTGATGTAAAAGTTGATATTTATACCATCACTGGACAGAAAGTAAAATCCATTGAGGCATTATGGACAGGTTCGGAAACTTTGCAAGCCGGAGATTGTATTTCATGGGATGGAAACGACGAATTTGGAGACCCATTGGCCCGTGGCATTTATTTATATCGTATCTCTGTTTCAACAGGTAACAACACAAGCCAACCCATTTTGGGAGAAAGTAAATTCGAAAAATTGGTTATTCTAAAATAAAAAGTTTTTTATTTCGTCATATTATTGTGAGTTTGGCAAACATTTTGATGTTAATCCAAACAAATAATAAAAATATATTATATTTGCTTTAATAAGCTAAAACTGATTCTCAAACATGAAGCATTTTTTCCAACTAGGAGGTGTCATCCTCGGTCTCACACTGTCTAGCATTCAACTCGTTAATGCACAGTGTTATCAAGGTGAAGATGGCAGATATTATAATCTTGACGGTACGCCATGTACAAACACAGTCGTGTCTGCCGTTCCATTTTTAAGAATTATTTCTGATGCACGTTCCGGAGCAATGGGCGATGCGGGCATTGCCGTATCCGCTGATCCAAATGCCATGCATTTCAACGCGTCAAAATTAGTGTTTTCAGATCAGTCTTTAGGTTTAGCTGCGACATACACCCCGTGGTTACGCTCTATAGGTTTAAATGATGTTTATCTTGCTTACCTAACTGGTTTCAAGAAAATAAATGATTTACAAACCGTTGGATTTGGATTAAGATATTTTTCATTGGGAAGTATTCAATTTACAGATCCCAATGGTACACCATTGAATACTGGAAGACCAAATGAATTTGAATTATCGGGCGCTTACGCCAGAAAATTAAGTGAAAAACTTTCCGCTGCTGTTACAGGTAAATTTATTTACTCCAATCTTGCTGCGGGCAATATTGTTAACGGAGAAGTTATAGAACCTGGCATAGCAGGAGCCGCAGACTTCTCAATGACTTATAAAACCCCAATTAAGGTGAGTAAAGGTGAATCTGATTTAACCATAGGTCTCGCTATCACCAATATTGGTTCTAAAATAACTTATACAAACTCATTATTCCGGGACTTTTTGCCAGCGAATTTTGGATTGGGAGGAGCCTGGACCATTAACTTTGATACGCACAATTCCCTTACCTTTACTACTGATATTAATAAAATGTTAGTCCCTACGCCTTGTCAGGGCTTAGACTGTGATCAGGACAGAGATGGCAGAGCGGACTACAAAGATGTCTCTCCGGTGAGCGCCATTTTCTCTTCCTGGGCCGATGCTCCAGAGGGATTAAGTGAAGAAATTAAAGAATTTACTTATTCCGTAGGAACGGAATACTGGTACGATAAACAGTTTGCTGTGAGAGCAGGCTATTTTTCTGAACATAGACAGAAGGGTAATCGTAAATTTTTTACCGTAGGTTTAGGTCTTAAATACAATCTATTTGGACTGAATTTCTCTTATTTAGTGCCTACCACCAGTAGAAGAAATCCTTTAGATAATACGCTAAGATTTTCTATGCTTTTCAATTTTAATGGAAATACTGCAGAATAATTTACTTTTTACCTAACAAAAAAAGGCTGTGCTGAAATTTTAGCGCAGCCTTTTTTGTTTCTATCACTAACTACTCTGGTCTTTTAGTCCATATTTCATGCATAGGTTCTCCATTACTGGAATTTCCCTGATGGAACCAATCATTTCCCTTAATATTATATTTAAACGGAAGTTTTGCCCCTACTCTGCCTGAATTTCTTGAAAAAAATTCAATTTGCTCTATGTAAGCACCTGTATTATCAGCTATATATTTGCCGCCTCCTGTACCACTAAATTCAAAAGTCTCTTTATTAAAGGCTATCCATTGAAAGTGTCCATCTAACAACATTTTCATGGTAATTCTTGGAACATCAATTCTTCTTCTACTCT
>JBMLQR010000005.1:0-2295 GCA_049241465.1 Saprospiraceae bacterium
ATAAACGGGATGTCAAATTCTTTGATATTATGTCCTCCCAGCGCGTGGGTCAGAGGATTGGAGTAATGTTTGTTAATAAGTTCGCAAAAGGCTTGTAGCAAATCTTTTTCTGATGCTTGGGTGAATGATTTTAATCGTATTTTATGTTGACCTGATTCTTTATCCCAATAGGCAATACCCACGGAAATACAAACGATTTTCCCGAATTCAGCAAAGATAGCTGCTTTATTTTTATAGCTTTCCTGTAGCTGTTCTACCGTTAACTCTTCCTCTTTATTTGGATAAAACGAAGTAGCTTTTCGCTGCCATAATCCTTGGAAGATGGGCGTGATCTCCGAGTAATTTGAGCTTAAACTCACAGTTTCGATATCAAAAAACAATATTTTTTCTATTTCGAACGATTTAGACATAAAAGAGTTGTATTTTACGAGCTTGTAAACTGCTTTTTCAACACTAAGGTACTTCATTTTCACTTAAATTTTTAATCCCATGAACAACCAATCTGCCACTCCGTCGAGTTCAAAAAATTTGCTAATTTTAGCTATCATCGTCATCGCCATTCTTATTGGTGTCATCATTTATCTGTTTAATAACAAACGGGAATTAACCGTAGAAAATCAAGAGGTTAAAACTGAGCTTGACGAAACTATCCAGCTCAAGGAAGAATTGGAAGTACAATACGAAGAGGCTCTAGCTGACTTGGAAAGCCTTAGAGGGGAGAATGAAGCCTTAAATCAATTAATCGATAATCAGAAACTGGAATTGACCGGTCAGAAGAATAGAATCATTGGTTTACTGAAAAAATCCAGTTCATTAGACAAAGCAAAAGCTGAGATTAGCAAGCTAAATGAACAAATTGCTTTCTTTAAGGAAGAGAGAGAACGTTGGGCTCTGGAAAAAGAATCTCTTTTAGCTGAAAAAAACAGACAGGATTCTATTAACCAAACCCTGAATAGCAGATTGGATGAATCAAAGCAGACAAATGATTATCTAACCTCTGTAACCAGAGATTTGACAGTGGAGAAATCAAAATTGGAAAAAGAAAAAAGTAGTCTGGCGAAAAAAGTGGACAAAGCGTCCATGATTAAGGCTGATAAAATAAGTGTTAAAACGCTGCAAAAAAAAGACAATGGTAAAAATGTGAGTAGAAAAAATGCCGATAATGTGAATTTATTGGAAATTTGCTTTCTTCCTTTGCCAAATCCTTCCGCATCAGGTAATGGAGAAAAGTTTATAGTTCGGGTTATTTCTCCTCGTGGTGAAACTGTTTCCCTGAATACCAATATCAGCGTTTTTAATCACCCGGAATCTGGCGATGAAATTCAATATACCTTTGAAACAAAGGAGATTCAAACCATTAACGGTACGCAAAATGCTTGTTTTAACTGGGAACCTTCTTCTTTACTTTCACCTGGCACCTATAAAGTGGAAATTTATAATAAAGCCTACCTTGCTGGTTCATCCAGCTTTTCATTGAAATAATTGGCTTTGGTAAACTTACTTAGTCCTCTTTTGTTGTTGGTTAAAAAATAAATGGAAAAGGAAGAATTTGTAAATCCTATAGATATTGATAAGGTAGCATCGGAACCTCACTTGCTACCTTATTCTCATTCCGTTGGCGGCGTTGTCATTAAGCCTATTGATAAAGGAAGAATCAAGGGCAGAGCCGTAACCTCTATGTATCAACAAACAGATATTCAACTGGGTCAACTCAGAAAACAAATTGAGCTTCTCGCTAAACAAGCAGATGATATTAGAAAAAGAGTGCTAATATCTGAAAAAATTTATGAGGCAGAAATGGCTTTTACTCCGCTCGTGGGTTTCGTCTATCATTTATATGCAAAAAAGAACGGGGCTTATGTGCTTTCTATGATCGCTCCTGAGGAATGGGGCGCTAACCCGCCTTACTTCTTTCAAGCCACAGTAAAACTTTTTGCTGATCATACCTGGGAGATTTTATCAACCAATGATGAATTCTCTATTTAATGCTACTCGGATTAAAAAAAATATATAAAATAGTGCCGATGTATGATGATATTTTTCTTACTTTATGGTGTATTTTTTGTGCGTAATAAATTGAATATCATTATTTTATATAATTAAATATGCCTTTTTAAAATTCAGTAATTAGTAAAATTGTACTTATTCTGTTTGGCAATTACCCTCATATTTGAATCATGAAAGGAAATAATGGCAAACGAGTTCATGAAATCCTTCCTCCGGTGGTTCATTCACCCAACAAATTGTATCAGACTCTGTATCGTCAAACGTGGCGTTATATGGTATGTAGATAGC
>JBMLQR010000006.1:0-2495 GCA_049241465.1 Saprospiraceae bacterium
GGGAATAGAATTCAAATGACGGATTAAGTAATTCACTTACTTTCTTGATTTTTCCAGCATTAATATCATCCGTTATTATTCTAAAGACATCCTGGTCATACGCAAGACTTAAGTCGGTAACTATCCAGCCACCATCTTCCAATTTATCCCATATTGTACCTCTACCATTGCGACTTGAATACCATTTGCTGCCACTTCCACCTTCTCCCGGACTGTCACCTCTATGAAAGAATACGGCAAGCTTCCTAATCTCTTTATCAAAACCAGAAAACCCATAGCCTCTCCTAAATTTGAGCTGAATGGTTCTACCCGTGGGTATATGCAAATAAAATTCTGTTAAAACGCAAGGCTTTATATGCACAGAATACCTGTCATCTACAGCCGGGCCTTCCAGCGTGTATCTAATATAATCAAAGTCCGGATGCTTGAAAATCGGAGAGATACTATCCGCAGGTCTGTCCAGATGGTTAAATCTGGTATCCTGATGGTCCGGTCGAAAATATCCGCGATCTACAAACCAGAATACATCAATTACCGGAGCGAAATGGGTCACGGGGACTTCCAGATCAAAGCCGCTACATGGATAAAATAACACTTTGGACGTACTCTGAGCTAAATTTTCAACAGGTGCAGCGATGGGAACATCTATTGTAATGGTTTTTTGTACAAACATAATATTCTATAATTTAGATAGTTAGGGAGTATCTTACCTTTAAATTCCTTTATTGGATGATTCTTTTAAAAAACGTATTTTAATTCAACAACATGATTTCCAGAATAAATTTGGCCAGTTCTTCCCTGATGAACATACCCACATTTTTGCATGGTTTTGATGGCTGGAAAATTATTTTCGTAACAATGACCAAAAGTCTCCTTATAACCTAGTGAACCTACAAAACGGGTGAGTTCATTTAACGTTTCAGTCGCATACCCCTTGTCGACATAATCTAATCCTATATTAAATCCGACATCATTCGGATAGCCGGGGAAATAACTACCGTGAATGGCAAAACCAATGATATCATTTTCCATTTTTCGTCGTATCAACCAAAATCTATATCCCTTTTGTTCATTGGACAAAAAGCCTCTTAATTGAGAAAATCTGGTGACTTCATAAGGAACATAATTATTAATGTGCTGAAGTTTTTCCTGCGTGCCAAAACAATTTTGCCACAATTCTTGCAATTCATCGAGCGTTGGAAATGGAATATAACTAAGTCTAAGCGTTTCATTCATAACATATTACATTTTAATTTTTAAAAATATTTTTTTAGTTTATACCCTAAGTCTCTTTACAAGCCCGAAGGTGATTGGGTCGGCAAAGTCTGGCATTCATTTGTTCCTTGCTTCGACTGCTTGTGTTATTAACCTGGATTTCCTAAGCGGTCAAGGGTAATGATCAATCTTGCTGGCTGCTCAAGCTGTCCATACACTATGGCTCTTTGACCATAAGTAACAGCTAACGATTTAGCATTATCCAACGATATTCCGGCAATGAAAAAGCTTTTTTCTGCCGTCCACTCCTTTTGTTTATCCTGACCTTCGCCCTCAATTACTATGTAGTCATTGACTAATTTACGAAGTTCACTGTTCCTTCGAATATTCTCTTCTTCCTCAAGAGAACAGGACATAGGATTATACGCCGTTATGTAGGCCCATTCCGTTAGGTTATTTTTCGATAATACATTATCGGCATCTTCTGAATGTTTACCTATATAAATAGGTTTACTGAAACCATTTACACGGTATTCAGCCTCATTGTAAGCTGTTATTAGGTTATCTTGCAAATGGGTGTTTTTTAGTAGGTTGTGAATTCTTTATTTGAGTAAAAATATTGTGAAGGAATCGAATTGATGAACTGTTTTATTCTTACAAATTAATATGTATATTTTTATGTAAATACCGAGGCATATTATGCATTCCACCATGATCGCCGTCGACATCCTCTAATTTGGTGTATTCCCTCCAGGGTTTTGTGTTATAATCAACTAACAAATACGTTGGCTTAATTTGAGCATGCATAGCTATTTTTTCCATTAATCCACCCCTTCCAAAGGGCTCGTAACCACCTCCAAAGCCATGATCATGGAGCAATATTGCAAATGGTTCCAGTTTATTCCTCGTCTGGCAAAACAAAGCATCATAAGTCGCTATTCCGTCGGCGAATAAAAATAAAATAGCTAATCGTTTTGGACCATGTGCCTCATCGTATTCCGGTTTACGTTCCAGTATTTGAAGGAAGGAATAGGCTTCCCTCCTCCTATTTGCAGCATTAAATGGATATCTGGGTGTAAAATGAACAGTGGGTGTCCAACCATAAGGGGCAAGATCATTTGCCGATATTTGAATACTAAAAAGATTCTCGTAGCCTAAAAATGCGTGCTGTACAAGTTCCGTCTCCAGTACTTCCTGTGTGACCCAATAATCCACATAAACGAAAGAATGCGCAGCATGGGTTGAACCAAAAACCTTAACGGCATGCCCATCGGTATATG
>JBMLQR010000007.1:0-17383 GCA_049241465.1 Saprospiraceae bacterium
TTAGCCAAAAAAAGCCTTCCTTATGAAAAATCATCATTCTGATATTTTAAAAAATAATTATTTATTTACAAACCAAAAAAGATAGATGGCACAAAACGGCAGATGGAAAATGAAGGCATCGAACCTATCCAGAAAACCACCATGGCCTGGAAGCAAACTTCCAGAATCTTTTGCTTGCTTTTCCCTCTTTAATAAAGACTCCACAAGATCACCAATGGGACCGAACACACTGACAATCATTGCTAAAATCCACCAATGGGTGATTTGAAGATTTGTGTAAGGCATATACGTCAAAGCAAAGGCAAAAATAATAGCAAAAATCAACCCACCAATAAATCCTTCCCATGTTTTTTTAGGAGATATGCGCTTCATTAATGGATATTTTCCAAAAAGCTTGCCAGAAATATAAGCGCCGGAGTCATTAGCCCACGTTAAGAAAAGCAAACCTGCCACCCTACCTGGTAAATAGACATTGCTATCCATACTGATCCACAACAAAATCGCAAAAGGAACACCTATATATATCGTAGCCATAGCGATATAACCCATATTTTCAATGGAATGACCTTTGCTAAAAAACAAGGCTAATGTAAAAATGATGAAATATATAGCTGGGTATAGAATTAAATCCCTTTCCAGAAAATGATTATTAAGATAAAGCACCATGAGTATAAATGGAAACAATCCTACAATAACCACGATTAGTTTAGTGCTCATTGATGAATCATTCATTACCAATTTGGAAAACTCGAAAAGACAAAGGGCGGCAATAAAAAAGAAAAGCAATGAGAAATAAGCAAATCCACTAAAAACACAAGTTAAAGTGACCAAAACAAAGACCAGCCCGGTAAAAAACCTTGTTTTCATCTATTTAGCTTTTAATTTATTGAAATAAAAGAAAACACCGACGGTAAGCAAGGCGGAAATGATTACCCAAATTACATCGGGATTCGGCACTAAATTATCAGGCAAGACTTCCTCACTTTGAATATTTAAAAATTTAGATAGCACCTGAACCCCATTAAAAACAAAATGCCCCCAGATGGCTATCCAAATATTACCAGAAAAAAAATATAAATAACCCAACAGGATGCCTAAAAACATCCTTGGAATAAATCCAGCAAATTGAAAGTGAATGGCACTAAAAATAATCGCTGTCAATATAATGCCCATCCAGGGTTTCGGAAGAGATGATACCAATTTTTTCTGGATAACTCCCCGAAACAACCATTCTTCGCAAAGGGCTGGAATAGCGGCCATGACGATAACATTTTGAACAAACTCAAAACCATCCTCCATTTTTAGCAAAGCCGTCAATGTTTCATTAGCTCCTTTTTCAAGCGCTAAAAGAGATTCAGGCAATGGAAGCAATAGATTTTGGCGATAAAGCCATTCAACGAGAGGGAATGAACCTATAATCCACAAAGGGGTAATTATAATAAAATAAAAAAAAGTAGCTGAAGGAACGAAGGAAGCGCCTACCCTATCCTCTTTAAAATAATATATACGATACACCAGGGCGGGAATCAAAAAAGTAAATATCTGGCTGGCCATATTGACCCATCTCAAAACATCTCTTTCTAATTTTTCATACCCGGAAGCAGGTACTTTTATAAGATCTGCCACTGTGAAGCCGAAAAAATTGGCTATAGCCGTACTTACACCAGTGCCTATTAAAGCACCAGAAAGCACCACGACGACGAGCAACAAAAAGAAGGAAAACAAGTCTAATTTTCTTGAAAACATGCGCGATTTTAAATCTATTTTTCATTTAATTTGGTAAAATTAGCTTAAATTTTGATTTTTGTCCCACATTTGTCTTAAAAAGCCTCTTTATGACTCGATTAAGCGTTAATTTAAATAAAGTAGCCCTCATAAGAAATGCTCGTGGAGGAAATCTTCCCAACTTATTACAGGTAGCTTTAGATTGTGAAAAATTTGGAGCAGAGGGAATTACCGTTCATCCAAGGCCAGATCAACGACACGTCAGATACAATGATATAGGTCCATTAAAACAGAACATTCAAACGGAACTTAATATTGAAGGTAATCCAACGACCGATTTTATAGACCTGGTACTTGAACACCAACCTGCGCAATGCACCTTAGTACCAGATGCTCCGGAAGCACTCACTTCCGATGCTGGATGGAATACCCTTACAAATAAAGATTTCCTTTTGTCTGTTTGCAATCTTTTAAAGGCAGCGGGGATTCGCGTTTCCTTATTTGTTGATCCTGTAGCAGAAATGATACAAGGAGCAAAAGAATGCGGCGCTGATTGTGTTGAATTTTATACCGGCCCCTTTTCGAAAAACTTTTCGACTGATCCGGAAGAGGCGGTTAAAAATCATGTTCAGGCAGCATTGTTAGCGCATTCTCTTGGACTAAAAATAAATGCCGGACACGATCTTAATTTGGATAATTTATCGTTTTATGCGCAAAAAGTACCCTATTTAGATGAAGTATCCATAGGACACGCCCTAATTTCGGACGCTTTATATCTTGGTTTGGAGGAAACGATAATACGCTATAAAGCTGCTTTAAAATAACATTTTATTCTCCATAAATTTAAATTAAACATTATGACTGAGGAAATACAAACCAGTGCTACTCATTTAAAAAGAATATTTGTAGCTTCCAGGTTACCCGACGCATTGAAGCCACTGCAAGAAATTGCCGGAAATTTATGGTGGTCATGGCACAGGGAGGCCATGGATTTATTTGAATCATTGCAACCAGAGGCTTGGGAATCAAGTCAATGCAACCCATTAACCATATTAGATCAGTTGGGCAGTGAAAAGGCATTAGCGTTAGCCAATGACCCACAATTTATGGCTAAAGTACAGCAGGTTTATGCTGACTTCAAGAGCTACATGAATAAAACACCGGACACCAAAGACCCTAAAATCGTTTATTTTAGTATGGAATTTGGCCTTCATATATCTGTTCGCCTTTATTCTGGTGGCTTAGGTGTTTTGGCTGGTGATTATTTAAAAGAAGCCAGTGATCAGGGAGTAAACCTGTCTGGCGTTGGATTATTGTACCGATATGGCTATTTTCAGCAGCATATATCCTTGCATGGCGATCAAATTAATGAATACCCTCCGCAGGAATATACTAAAATGCCTATGGAACCTGTCAGGGATGCACATGGCGAATGGCTAAAAATACAAATTTCATTGCCAGGCAGAACGGTATGGGCTAAAATATGGGCATTAAAGGCTGGGCGTATTAATCTGTATTTATTAGATACAGATATTGCTGAGAATGCCTGGGCAGACAGAACGTTAACACACCAATTATATGGTGGTGACAACGAGCACCGGTTAAAGCAGGAAATTTTACTTGGTATTGGGGGTATAAGAGCTATGGAAGCCATGGGTATTCATGGAAATGTATATCATTGTAATGAAGGACACGCTGCATTCATGACCTTAGAAAGAATCAGAAATGCAAGACAATCTGGATACTCTTATCAGGAAGCACGGGAGCTTGTTCGAGCCACCTCATTATTTACGACGCATACACCAGTTCCAGCGGGACACGATTATTTTCCAGAAGATTTACTTTACACCTATTTCCAGGATTATATCCCTGAAATAGGCTTATCGTGGAGGGAATTTATGGCTCTTGGTCGCATTCACAGAGATGATAGTAGCGAACCCTTCTCTATGAGTCATTTAGCCATTCATAATTGTCAGGAGATAAATGGCGTAAGTGAATTACACGGAGCCGTTTCCAGGGAAATGTTCAAAGAGCTTTATCCGGGCTACACCGAGACAGAAGTGCCTATTGGTTACGTTACCAACGGGGTACATTACCCAACATGGATTGCCACAGAATGGCATCACTTGTTTAAAGAATACCTGGCACCCGGGTTCCTCGACGATTTGTCCAATAAGGAAAGATGGGAAGGCGTTTATAAGATTCCTTCGGAAAGGATATTAAAAACGCGAAATTTCTTAAAGGGTAAATTACTGGAAGCCGTAAAGAAACAATTGAGGGAGGATCTCACCAGAAGAGGGGAAAAACCAGCCATTATTTTTGAAACGCTGAATAATATTAAGGATGACGCATTAATATTAGGCTTTGCAAGACGGTTTGCGACCTATAAAAGAGCCCACCTCATTTTTTCAAATAAGGCCCGTTTGGCTGAAATTATAAATCAGTCAGACAAGCCTATCATTTTTTTATACGCAGGAAAGGCTCACCCTGCAGATGCACCGGGGCAAAAGTTAATCAAAGAGATTGTTCAAATTTCAAAATCGCCGGAATTTTTAGGGAAAGTTATCTTTCTTGAAGGATATAATATGGAATTGGCCAAATTGATGGTACAAGGCGTTGATATTTGGTTAAATACACCGACAAGGCCAAAAGAAGCGTCTGGAACCAGTGGAATGAAAGCCGCTATTAACGGGGTAATCAATTTCAGTGTGCTCGATGGTTGGTGGGCTGAAGGATACCGTCCTGATGCTGGTTGGTCACTACCCTTGGAAAATACCTACGTCGAGTCCAATTTACAGGACGAACTCGACGCAGAAACCTTATATAATATTCTGGAAATGGAAATTATACCTGTTTATTTTAAAAGGAATGAACAAGGAATTTCTGAAGAGTGGATACAATTTATCCGAAATATCATAGCAAAGGTTGGTCCTGATTTTACAACGAAGCGAATGATGGACGATTATTTCAGATTATTTTATTCCCCATTAATTCAACAAGGGCAAAAGTTGTTGGCAGATAACCAGAATATGTCAGATCTATGTTCCTGGAAAAACCACGTTTCACGTTGTTGGGAAGGGGTCCATATAATATCAAAATCCATTATGGATACTGATAATCATGCCCTGCCCTTGGGAGAAAGCCTGAATATCGATATTCAAATTTATAGAAATGGTCTTTCCGCAGACTCCCTCGGATTAGAATTTATTCTATACAAAAGAATGAGTGAATCAAAATTGGAAATCAGACTGACACAAAGTTTGGAACTCACTGGAAATGAAGGAGATCAAAGTACCTATCAGGGAAGAATAGTATTGCCAAATCCAGGAGTATTTGAATATGGCTTCCGCCTGTTCCCGCGACATAGCTTACTTTCCAGGAATCGCTCTTATGAGTGGGTAAAATGGTTGTAATTGAAAAAGAGCCTGCCGGTAAAAGCCGGCAGGCTAAATAATAGCAACTATCTACTTATCTGAAAAATTTAATACCCTAATATTTTCAGCATTTCATCTGAAGTTTGTTCTGGTCTTACCATTATGTCCACTAAGTTACCTAATTCATCTCTATAAATCAAGATTTGTTTTGGAGAAGGAATCAGACAGTGTTTTATTCCACCATAACCACTTATAGAATCCTGGTATGCCCCAGTATGAAAGAATCCTAAATAAAGGGGTTCTGTATCATCGGGATCAATAGTTGGCAGATAAACCTGCGCCTGATTAACTTCCGCGTTATAATAATCGGAGTTATCACAACTTAACCCACCAATATTTACTCTTTGGTATTCATTTTTCCATTTATTAATCGGGAGCAGAATGAATCTTTCGCCAATTCCCCAGGTATCGGGAAGGGTGGTCATCAAAGAATTATCAATCATATACCATTTTTCAGCATCATTCTGTTGTTTTTGGGCTAAGGTTTCAAACACATTGGCTCCGGATTCACCCACGGTATATTTTCCAAATTCAGTGAAGATATCGGGCATTTCAACTTGTTCCGAAGCGCAGGCACTTTGTACATTATTAACGATCTCCCTAATCATGTATTTGTAATCAAATTCGAAACCAAGGGAATTTCTAATAGGCAGTCCACCACCAATATTTATTGCATTCAGCGTTGGGCACAACTTTCTAAGGGAACAATACACTTTAAGTGCCTTTTTCAGCTCACCCCAATAATACAACGTATCTTTAATGCCGGTATCAACGAAAAAATGCAGCATTTTAAGTTCAAAGAGAGGATTATCTGCTATTTTTTCTTTGTAAAGCGGTATAACCTCTGAATTTCTTATACCCAATCGAGAGGTATAAAACTCAAAATTCGGTTCTTCCTCAGTGGCAACACGTAATCCAATTTTACATTTTTTTGTAAAGTTATTAGCATAATAGGATAACTCTTCCACATTATCACAAACGGGGATTAAATTATCGAAGCTGGTATTAATGAGTTCGACAATCCTTCTTTTGTAATGCTCTGGTTTGAATCCATTGCAAATAATATAATTATCTGGGTTAATCAAATTTCTTGCTGCCAACCTTTGTATCAGATCCAAATCAAAAGCTGACGACGTTTCCAGTTGAACATCATGTTGAAGAACCTCTTCTAAGACATGACTAAAATGATTACTTTTAGTACAATAACTATAATAATACCTACCCGTGTAACCTGATGCTTTGATTGCCCTGGTAAAAAGATTTTTTGCCTTTTTAATCTGCTCCCCTATTTTGGGTAGATAAAAAACTTTGAATGGCGTTCCATACTTTTCTATAAGGTACTTTAATGGCACGCCATTAAATTCTAAATAACCATTGGAATCTATATCGAAACCCTCCTGTGGAAAGTAAAATGTCTGATCTATAAGGTCAACATATCTGTTATTCAACGTATAAAAAATTTAGGATTAAAAATGGTTTTGAAAACGCGACTAAAAATAAGATTAATCCATTCCTATCAAATATTTTTTTTACCAAATAATTATTGGAAAAATGTGACTTATTCTTTTTTACTCGTCAAATAAGTGTTCAAAAATAATAAATATTCTGTTTAAACGACAAAATATACTTATATTTGCGAACTTATTTTGTTGAATATTAATTTTAATCTATTTTATTTGGTTAATTTTATTTGGCAAAATAAAGATTACTAATAATTATACACTAAATATTTCTTTAAAAAGAATTTTGATGATGGAAATGATGTTAAATCCCAAATCTTTATGGATGTTATGGATTCCTGCTGGAATGATTCTAGGTATTACCGTTGGTTTATCCTTGGGTAGTATGGTCATTGGCATGCCTATCGGCATTGCGGCTATTTTATTAATAGCACATATTACACGTTCACTGAGCCGTATTTTCAATTAATTAATCTCCTAGCAGATATCTTATTCAATGTAAGCCATTGTTGTCCCGTTAGAGATGAGAAAATCATCTCTAACGAGAAGTGGCTGCCCAATTCTTTTTATTTGGTTTTGGGCCCATTATTAATGATAGGATACCCCCATTTGTTATATCCTTATGGGTTATAAACGATTTATCTAAAATTTGCCCGTTTAAGAAGGCCTTTTGGATGTATTTATTTTCCGGAGAATTATTTTCAGCTGAGATAGTGAAAAATTTATTCTCAGAAATTTTGATGGTAGATTTATCAAATAAAGGGCTACCAATATAGTAGTTACCATCTGCAGGATTGACCGGATAGAAACCCATGGCACTAAAAACATACCATGCGGACATTTGACCACAATCTTCGTTACCACACAATCCGTTGGGTTGATTATTGTATTGAGACAGTAAAATATCTCTGACCATTTTCTGCGTTTTCCAAGGTTGTCCTGCCATGCTGTACAAATAAGCAATATGATGACTGGGTTCATTTCCGTGAGCATATTGTCCTATGAGCCCTGAAATATCGATACTTATATTATCACCTTTCACTTTTGAGTCAACAGAAAAGAGGCTGTCTAATTTGTTTATAAATTTTTTATTTCCGCCATGTAACTTTATTAATCCTGCAATATCATGGGGAACAAACCAAGAATGTTGCCAGGCATTTCCCTCCGTATATTCTGCCACTTCCCAGTTATGATCAGATAGAAAAGGGTCAAAATCTTTTTTCCATGAACCATCACTTAACTTAGCCTGCATGAATCCGGTCTGTGGATTAAATAAATTTTTAAAAGCATTTGCTCTTTTCATAAAATACTGATAATCCTCGGTTTTCCCCAATTCAAAAGCAAATTGGGCTATACACCAATCATCAAAAGCATATTCCAATGTTTTTGTAACAGACTGCCCCTCTTTATCATGAGGAATATACCCATATTCCCTCAACAACTTTGAGCCCCTAATATCCTGAGCGGCACTTTTCAAACAAGCTTCATAAGCCAATGCCACATCAAATCCTCTAAATCCTTTTTTATAAGCATCTACAATAATTGGAACTGCATGATAACCAGTCATTGTATTGGTTTCATTACCTCTAAGAGACCAGACGGGAAGGAGTCCATATTCTTTATAATGACTTAAAAAAGAATTAATTATATCGTTAATTTTATCGGGGTGAAGGATGGTCAACAGCGGATTTGCAGCACGAAAAGTATCCCAGAGCGAAAATATATCAAAACGTTGGAAATTTTTTGCCTGATGAATTTCGCCATCGGCACCCATAAAATTACCCAGTGCGTCTTCAAAAATGATGGGAGCTAATTGAGTTCTATACAATGCGGTATAAAACTGGGTTTTAAGCTCCTCTGATTTTGTATCTACCTGAATATTAAAGCCCTGAAATTTCCATAATTCCTGAGCCTTTACTTTTAGTTCATCAAAATCATCGCTTTCAACCTCTTTAATGGCAGCAATGGCACCTTCCTCATTAGCAGCAGAAATGCCCACTTTCAAGACAATAGGATTCCTTTGTTGATTATCAGCAAAAATAAGTTGTAATTTTGACCCTTTCCTGGTCTCAATTTCTCCATCTTTCCAATGTTGAGACCAGATATTATGTTCTAATACGGGTTCAGAAAAGGAGATAGCAAAATAGATTTTCTGATTTTTAGCCCAACCTGTGGAATAACGATATCCTGTAATTAAGGAAGGAGATATTTTAGAAAAACCTGTTTTGGTTGGTTTATCCCAGTTCAGTGCATAGCCTAAATCTACCACTACCGAACGTAATAGACCTGCTGGATAAGAGTATCTATGTATACCAGTGTGCAAGGTGGCAGTAAGTTCTGCCCGAATGCCATTTTCCAGCTGAACCTCATAAAAACCAGGTTCAGCTCTTTCATTATGATGAGAAAATTTCGATAAGAATGGCCTGTTTTTAGGTTCATTATCCACTTCTGCCCAATTTATTCTTCTACTTGCCGGCATAACCAGAATATCACAAAGATCACCAATGCCTGTGCCGCTTAAATGCGTATGGGAGAAGCCTACTATCGTTGAATCGACCCAATTATATCCTGAACACCAGTCCCACCCTTGCGTTCCATTATCCGGACTCAACTGAACACTTCCAAAAGGAACGGTAGCACCTGGATAAACATGACCGTGATCGGCAGTGCCAATAAAGGGATTTACCTTTTTTAAAATAGTATTCTGTCCGACTAATCCAATGAGATAATAAAAAGTAAAAATCAGTACAAAAAATGCCTTTACAGGTATCATTTGAAAAAAAAGAGGGCAAGGATATCTTTTCATTGGTTTAAATGTGTTATTTTTCGATACTAAATTAATCATTTTATAATGAATGTAAAAAAAATTATGAAGCCAATCCTGATTTGCCTCTTCTCGATGTTGATTTTTCTGTCTCCATTACACAGTCAAAATATAGCCGAATATGATGTAATCGTCCTTGGTGGAGGAACCGGTGGAACGGCTGCAGGCATACAAGCGGGAAGACTTGGCGTTAAGACTTTGTTGGTTGAGCCCTCTCCCTGGCTTGGTGGAATGCTGACAGCGGCCGGTGTTAGTGCTATTGATGGAAATAATAAAATGCCAGCGGGAATATGGGGAGAATTTCGTGAAAAATTAAGGAGTCACTATGGTGGTGCTAAAGCATTAGAAACAGGTTGGGTAAGTAATACGCATTTTGAACCTCATGTTGGCGCCAGGATATTTGACGAAATGGCTGCGTCAGTAAAAATGCTGGAAGTTAAAAAAAGTTCTACCTGGTCAAGCATACGAAAAAAAGATAATAAATGGCAAGTCCAAATTTTCGATGGAAAGACTAATTACCGGGTAAACTGTAAAATTCTCATTGATGGAACTGACTTAGGCGATGTATTTGCTCAATTAAAAGCTCCGTTTGATGTAGGTATGGAATCGAAGGAAAAAACGGGAGAAAAAATGGGATTAGCTACCGATTTGCCCATTATTCAAGATCTTACCTTTGTGGCTATTTTGACAGATTATGGGAAAGATGCGGATATGACCCTTCCAAAACCCAAAAATTATGATCCACAGGAATTTCATTGTTCCTGCAGAGATTTTTGTCCTGAAAAACCTAATTTGGTCACCTGCGAGCAGTTACTTTCGTATGCGAAACTTCCCAATAATAAGTACTTGATAAACTGGCCCATTGAGGGCAATGACATGTATCTTAACGTTATCAACATGTCTCAAAAAGAGCGTGAAAAAGCGTTTATAGCCGCTAAAGAAGTAACCTTACGTTTTATTTATTACATGCAAACAGAACTGGGTTTTAAACAGCTGGGATTTGCAAAGGATGAGTATCCAACGCCCGATTATTTCCCATTTTTGCCTTATCACAGAGAAGGAAGAAGACTTCAGGGATTGGTTAGAATGGACGTCAACCACATTTTAGAACCTTTCAGGGAGGAATCTCCTTTATATAGAACAGGTATTGCGGTGGGAGACTACCCCATTGACCATCACCACGACAAATACCCAAACGCGCCAGAGATTGATTTTCCTAAAGTGCCTTCATTTTCCATTCCTTTTGGTGCCTTAATTCCTAAAGAAACAAATGGACTTATTGTGGCCGACAAACCCATTTCAGTTTCAAATATTGTCAATGGATCTACCCGATTACAACCCGCTGTTTTACAAATTGGACAAGCTGCGGGAATTATTGCAGCCATTGCTATAAAAAGGAATCTCCAGCCAGCCGAGGTAAATATCAGGGAAGTACAACAAACGATACTTGATTGGAAAGGTTATCTTATGCCTTATTATGACGTTCCACCCGAAGACCCTCATTTTCAAGAATTAAACAGGGTTGGAGCAACGGGATTTATTCGGGGCGTTGGTGAGCCCTATTTATGGGCTAATAGAACCTGGTTTTATCCGGACTCCATCTACACAGGTAGTGAATTAAAAACTGGCGCATCTGCCTTTGGCTTACCTCCCTTTTCAGTGGATGAAGGGCCTATCACGCAAGGAAAATTTTGCGAGGTCCTATCACAGATAACTACTAAAGATTTAGCGATTGTTGAAACGGAATTCAGAGGAGTTTGCGTTCAATTATCTCTTAAATACAATAAAAATGAACCTATTTCCAGAAGAACCGCCGCTGTTGCCATCGATAGAATAGTGAATCCTTTCGCCGTTTATCCTATTAACAAACTTGGTAAAATCATTGGACCAAAGTAAGTTACCAAACAGCACAGCATTCGTCCTGCATTACTGGTTTTACTAAGATTTTTCAGTATTTTACCCCTAAAATAACAACATTATGAAATTATCTGCCCTTGATTTAGGGATTGTCCTGATTTATCTTCTAGTCACCTTAATTTTTGGTTTCTGGATTGCTAAAAAGGCCAACACAAATATTAAATCTTACTTTTTAGGGGGAAATACTATTCCATGGTACTATTTAGGTCTGTCTAATGCATCGGGAATGTTTGATATTTCGGGAACTATGTGGACCGTCACCATATTATTTGTTTACGGCTTAAAGAGCGCCTGGATTCCCTGGTTATGGCCCGTTTGGAATCAGGTTTTCGTCTTTATCTTTCTGGCTATCTGGTTACGGCGGTCTGGCGTATTGACAGGTGCCCAATGGATAACTTTCAGGTTTGGCGAAGGAAAAGGAAGCAGATTATCACATATAATTGTCACTATATTTGCCATCATCAGTGTTTTCGGCTTCATCGCTTATTTTTTTGAGGGGATTGGAAAATTTGCCGCTATATTTTTTCCATGGGATATGTCTGCTTCTCTTGGTCCCCTATCCATAACGAGTGAACAGGGATACGCTTTAGTAATCATAGGAATAACAACTATTTATACGATTAAGGGAGGCATGTGGAGTGTAGTTGGTACTGAAATACTCCAATTTTTTATCATGACTATATCTTGTTTCGTTGTTGGCTATATTGCCTACACCTCCACGACTGGAGAAGCGATACAAAGCGCAACGCCAGCTGGATGGGATGAATTATTTTTCGGTTGGAAACTGAATCTGGACTGGAGCCAATATTTAGATTCCGTAAATACAAAAATTGAAACAGACGGCTTTGAGTTATTTGGATTATTGATTGGAATGATGATATTCAAGGGTATTTTTGCCAGTCTTGCTGGCCCGGTACCAAGTTACGATATGCAGCGGATACTCTCCACAAGAACGGCAGGCGAAGCAGCAAAAATGAGTGCCCTAACTATTTTAGTTTTATATATACCACGATATCTAATGGTTGCTGGTTTCGGCGTTTTAGGCGTTGTCTATTTAAAACCTGAAATAGCCCAAATGGGTGCCTCCATCGATTTTGAGCAGGTTTTACCTATGGCTATGGAAAAATTTGTGCCTCACGGTTGGCGGGGATTATTATTAGCTGGGCTACTCGCTGCTTTTATGGGTACTTTCGCCGCATTTATCAATGCTGCACCGGCTTATTTGGTCAACGATTTATATAAAAAGTATATTAATCCAAATGCCTCTGAAAAAACTTATCTTCAATATAGTTATGTAGCAAGTATAGCCTTGGTCATCATAGGCATTATATTTGGATTTTTGGGTAACAGCATAAATACGCTCACTTTATGGATAACTTCCGCACTCTATGGAGGTTATGCAGCGGCAAATATGTTAAAATGGATCTGGTGGCGATTTAACGGATATGGCTATTTTGGAGGAATGTTAGCCGGCCTGATAGGAAGCACCTTCTTACCTTTAATCTTTCCGAACACCCCTCCCATTTATTTATTCCCTATCCTATTAATATTTTCTTTAGCAGGCTGTTTTGCCGGCGTTTTATTGTACCCGGCAGAATCTGATGAAGTGCTAATACATTTCTATAAAAAAACACGTCCCTGGGGGTTTTGGAAACCTGTGATTGCTAAAATTCAGCAACTTGACCCAACTTTTATTGGCAATAAAACCTTCAAAAAGGACTCCTTTAACGTAGTGATTGGTATCATCTGGCAAATGAGTCAAGTAGTTTTACCCATGTATTTTATGTTAAGACATAATATAGGGATTGCAGTAAGTCTTATTTTATTTTTACTAACCACTTATTTGCTAAAAATAAACTGGTTTGACCGTCTGGACGAAGAAGAAAAATTAATTTAAATCATGCACATTACAGGCACTTTTCTCGACGAAATAAGTCACGATATTCCCCACCAAAACTGGAGTCAGAAGGAGTGGGACAAAGATTTCCAGCACATGAAAGCAATGGGTATTGACACCGTTATACTCATTCGCTGCGGTTACAGACGATGGATTACCTACCCCTCAAAGGTATTAAAAGAGAGAGAAGGTGCCTATTCGCCACCTATTGATCTCGTTGAAATGTACCTTACGTTAGCAGAAAAATATGGATTTTCATTCTATTTCGGTTTATATGATTCTGGGAAATATTGGTGGGATAAAGGCGATTTTGCGAGCGAAATTGACATAAACTTAAGGGTAGTTGATGAAGTGTGGCAGTTGTATGGACATTTTCCTGCGTTTAAAGGTTGGTATCTAAGTCAAGAGGTAAGCCGCAAAACAGGAAAAATCATATCCCTTTATCAAGATTTAGGCCGTCGTGTTAAAGATATATCTAATGGGTTACCCACTTTAATATCGCCCTATATCGATGGGAAAAAAGCTATTTTAGCTCAGGAAAGTTCGTTGATAAAGAATGACGCAGTGAGTTTGAAACAACACGAAGAAGAGTGGAACGAAATATTTGATGGTATTAAGGAGGTTGTTGATATTGTAGCTTTTCAAGACGGACATGCCGATTACGATGAATTAGCCGATTACTTTTATGTGAACAAATTATTGGCAGACCGTTATGGAATGCGTTGCTGGACCAATGCAGAAAGTTTTGATCGCGATATGCCCATCAAGTTTTTACCCATCAAATGGGAAAAATTAAAACTAAAATTGGAGGCGGCACAAAAAGCAGGGGTTGAAAAAGCCATTACCTTCGAATTCTCCCATTTTATGAGTCCCCAAAGTGCTTATCCGCAAGCTGGTCATTTGTATAACAGATATATGGAATGGAAAAAATAAATACCTTAATTTTAACTAATTTTGGATGAAAAACATTCTAATGGATTATTTGTCTATCGCGAAAAATATAGTACTTAAACATATTGATGTCCAAAATTACAAAGTTTTTATTTTCGGAAGCAGAGCAGTTGGAAATGTCTCAAAGTTCAGTGATCTCGATATAGGTGTCATAGGAACAAAACCCTTAGATCCAAGAACTATTTTTGAGATGGAACACGAACTAGAGGAAAGCCTTGTCCCTTATAAGGTCGATATCGTTGATTTTTTTAATGTGGATGAAGCTTTCAAAAAAATGGCCTTAAAAAAAATAATTGAATGGAGCTGAATGAAAAGTATTCATCAATTTGTGCATTATTGAATAAAGCCATTTCTGACTTTGAATTATCCTTGCACGCTGATTTTTCCAAATATAATGCCCTGGAAACAGATTGGATAAAAAATGGCCAGATTCAAAAATTTGAATTTTGTACTGAACTCTTTAGGAAAACGGCTAAAATATATCTTTTTAGTATAGAGGAAAAAATATATACCCCCAAATTAACCATTAAAACACTCTTTCAATATCAACTTATATCGGAGGATTTATACTTAGGCTTGATGCAATGCATCAATGACAGGAATCTTTTAAGTCATGTATATCAAATAGAAATTTTCAATTCCATTCAGTTAAATCTACTTGCCCATTTTAAATCCTTATCGACAGCAGCACAGATTCTGACAAAACTAACTATTGTTGATGAAAATTAAAAAGAAGTAAAGTATATTTACCTAATTGATTATTAGTATTTTAAATGGAAAATTCACTCAAATGAATCCCTAAAAGAGTTTTAGTTACTTCATTTAATTCATTTGAATTTCCTTTCAAATGAATGGTTCGATGCACATGGTGCATACTTTCACCTACGTTCAATGTTGCTGCAGGTGAAGAGCTTTCAAGTTCATAAAATTTTCCCATTTGTTTCCCATCTATGAAACCATCATTGTAGGCATTCACAACGTCACCTTCAAAAGGATTTTCTTGTATTTCCCATAGAGAATTGACATAATCTGCGGGAAATTCTGGCAAACTAAACTGGGCAATGGTTAGCACCTCATTAACCTGATCAAAACTGGCTAAAATGGGTAAGGCTCTTTTAGGAGAAATGCCTATTTTACTGCGATAATTTGCATCTGCATTCAAGAAAATAATCCCATTTTTAATTTTCAATCTATCCACTGGAACTTTTCCAAAATAATCATCCGTAACTAATTTCCCCAAATCATTCTCATTTCCTTGCTTGTAGGGTACAGCAATCGTTGTTTTATTACCTGCGTTAAACATACTTAATATCCAGATAGAAAGAAGGCCATTTTCCTTTGTCCATGGGGTATTTCCAGTATTAGTAATGGAATTATTAGATTCGAATCCAACTATTTGAAGGTTTTCTGGCAGAGGAAAACCTAATAAAAGAGGAATTTCAGTTTTTGATAATAAACGAATATGTCGATTTACCCTTAAATTAAATTCAAACCCGGAATAATTCTTCAGATTCATTTCACGTTGAAAATTTGCCTCCGTTTTTGACGATGATACCAGGATAAACGGTTCTGTGTCTATAGCTTTGGGAACATACCAATGATCAAAATCAAAAGGATCTCCCTTTTTAAAAAAAATAGAAAACTGTCCTCCTTCTGGTCCAAGCCAAAATCTTTCTTCACCTCCAAAAGCATGAAAATGCTCCTCTTCTTTATTGGAATCGATGAGATCATAGTTTATCCATCCAAAACTCATTCCCCCGTTTCCATCTGCTGTACTTGTCATCACCCGGCCTTGATAGGCAGGTAAAATAATTATTTGAGCCCCAGCATCTGATCCATCACCCAGAAGAATCAAATCTTTGTGGTATTGTTTTAAAAATTGAAGGTCATAACCAAAAGTTCCTTTTCTATATTCCATGAGCATTCGTTTCCTTTATTTTTGATGGATGCAATACTAAACACAGTATTGCATCCAGTTCATTTTATTCAAAATTAAAGATAAAAGGTAAAATAAAGGTTACGAAAATTGTCCAGAGAGTATAAATAGGAAGAAAAACCGCTATTTGGCTTCCCACCGTTGCAATATCTCTTTTTTGAGCCAACACGCCATATAATTTCACAGTAACCAGAATGAGATTTATAAGAATCAATAAATTGGTCCCCAAAACGGCTAAACGATTCGGTGTCAAACCCATTTCAGAAATTCTGAATAAAATAGCAGAAAGAGCAATGCTATTTACCATAATGGTTATCGCAGATAACATAAAAAGGATATATTTTTCTGTCTTACTTTTTTCTGAGTTGCTTGCTTCAGCTACGGAAAAAAAGATGAGTGCCATAACAGCGATTAAAAGAACATTAAATAGAAGTAAAAAATCCCTGTCATTATATGGGTCTTTTCCAGAATAAAAAATGGCACCCAAATAAATTACTAGAATTACTAAGACGATGGGGCTAAATATTCTTGCAATGACAGGTGAAACCTTACTTACCAATTGGGGATTAGTCTGGGTCAGATAGGTTGCCAATAATGGGACGGCAGCCAATCCCAATACAACTACATTTTCAAAATAAAAGGTCTCTATTTCATAACCAATGAGAGAAAAAAGACCGATGGTAATGCCTGTGGTTATACCTCCTGCAATGAGAATCAAAGTGCTCATAACCACAAAGTCACCATTGAAACGAAGAAAATCGAGTCTTTTATAGGTATTTCTGGTATCCCCAACGAAGGAATAACCCAAGGCAGACCATAGAAGGAGGAGTAAATGAATACAAGACAAGGTTAAAGTATCACTTTGCGGATTATTTGGAAAAATATTAATAAAAAGCAGAGATACCAAAGAAATGAAGGACAGTATGATCCATTTGCTGAGGCTAAAATTATTTTTCCATGCGAAATAAGCCATTAAAGTGGGAAAAACAATAAAACCAATATTTCTGGAATAAAAGAATTCCTCTCCAATACCTGTATAAGCAGGCATTTTAGCTATTAATCCAGCCACTACAGCGGCTATCAAAACGAATATTAGTTCCCTCTTAGAACCCCATTGAATTTCATCCCCTTCGTAATTAAGGCGATGAAGCCAAAATTCTGCTTGTGGTTTGTCTTTAATAAGCGGATAAAGATCTAAAAAAGCTTGTTTGAACTGAACCTTATTGTTTCTATACAATG
>JBMLQR010000007.1:17483-29516 GCA_049241465.1 Saprospiraceae bacterium
TCTACGAATTCAACCCAGTCATGCAAAATTAGAATGGACATGATACCTAATCGGACGCGACTTTCAAAAGCCTTTTGTAAACTATCTATTGATATTTTCACCTTTCGTATTTAAAATATACATAGATACCATAAACGATATGAACGACGCCAAAACCAACGGCCCAAAAAAGTATGCCCCAGTTTACAAAATAAGCGCCAGCCAATCCTAAGAAAATTTCAATCAATCCTAATACCCTAACCTCAATATAGGTAAACTTACTAATCGTAAAAAGAGCTATTCCATAAAACAATAGAGAAAGAGGCGCCAAAAAACCAATCAGTCCTTTTAACAGACAAATCAAAAGTAAGACCCCACCAATAATAAGAGGCAAAGATACCTCTGCCATTAACCTTCTTGCCGCGGGCGTCCAAAGTATTTCCTCCTTTTTCTTAGCCCGTTGCCGGGTAAAGTATATAGCGGTGGTAATAGCTAATAAAAAAATAACTAAAGCCAATAAAACGACAGGTAAAAAGTCACTGGAATTATTCCGCGCTTCTCCTTTCTCGAGATAAAGAGATTGAGGATTAAAATGTAGATAAGTTATAGCCACATAGACACCAACCAACGCATATATACCAGCAAAAATACCTGCCCACCCTGAAAGGGAAATGAATTTAGAAGAACGTTCCATCAAACTTCGAATCTCCCCTATATCCTGTAAATAATCCGTTTCATTTTTCATTTAAAGTACTTTGAAATACAAAGTTAATTCTTAATTTTATAAAACGCAATACCTCTTACAAAATAAATTAACTGCTAACCTTTTGACATGGTAAACTGATATTTACCTTTTGCGTCCAATTTCCTGGAAGTTAGCAGTATACGCTGTACCTGACTGCCATTCCATTTTGTTTTGAAACTTGAATATTCCATACCCTCAGTAGAAGGAAAATCAGTTGAAACAGACCATAACGCCTGATTATATTCGATGAGCAGTCGGGTTGGATTAGCTTCTTTGTTGGTTTCATTGGACTTACTGGTAAGTAGAATTTTACCTGGTACAGATATATCCACCTCACAAACGGTCATAAAAATATGTTGTAAAGACGATGGAATATTTTCTAATACATAATCATCAGCTAAAATGATTTTCTCCTTATCCCTTTGTAGCGTTAAAGTTCTCAGCCATTTATTAATTTTAGCTTCTTTAGGATAAGCCGTTGCCAAATCCATTTGAAGCGTGGCAGATTTTTCATTCATTTGACAAGTGACATTACCAGCCTCAAAACTCCTACCCTCTTTTTGTCCTATACCATTAATTATTGGAAGATTATGGTAATTTGATTGAGTAAACCAAAGATCATATCGCTTGCTTGAAAAAGTTCTGGCAGTATAGTTTCCTCTTCCAGCATCTACTAACATCGGCTTACCGTCGGCATAAACAATAAAATCGCCCACATCATTATGGTTATGACTTTCCGCATTATGTCCACCATGGGCAGCCAAATATAAACCATTAGCCGATCGGGCAGTCATTACCTGAATATCACTGATCCATGCATCCTGAACAGGTTGGTAGGTTGTCTGTGATGGAATATCTTTGATGGTCATCATATTTTCAATAGTCCTCATCCTTTGGTTACCACTGACCTCGAAGCGATTAAAATTCAGGTTAGCCCATTGACCAAATTGAATCATATTTTCATCTTTTAGCGCTTTTCCAAATCTGAAGAGCATGAGACCGTCAGGTTTTAACACGGGATCTGCATCGGCAAAATTGGTGAAATAAAATCCATCAATGTGCGCCTTATAAACATAAGCCGCCATTTTTTGAATAATAGGTTCCTTATAAATATTGATGTTCCCAGCAGTTGATTTATCCAAAAGTTCCAAACAATCAAAAACACTTCCTCCTGCGGCAAACCAATAACTTGGCCCTTCGTCACAACCACCATCTTCTCCTAACCCATTGATATATAGGTCAAGTCCCTTCATGGCTGCATAAACCATATCTACACGTCTTTGATCATTTTGCTCTAAAAGCAAGGTACTCATCAACCAATTGGACATAATCCAGGGATTCCAATTATTTACTGGACGTGTTTTGCTCATCCAGCCATATCGATCTGAATGGGTAGTCATAGGTATAAATATTCGTCGGTTTGTTTCAAAATAGATACGTTTCCGAATGAGTTTATTTATTTTATCCAGTTTATCCCCTACAAAATAATCAGCTATAGCCAAAACGGAAGCTGTTTCTGCAGAAAAAAGATCAACCACGGGATTTTCGACATCAGGCAACCCCGTACCACTAATATGGGCAGGAACTCCCCAAAAACTCTCCTCACAAATAGACCAAATTCCATTAAAAATAGCCTCCATAAATCTGCCCTTACCTTCTACACTTTCAGCTAAAATGATAGCGGTCAATCTGTTTCGTTTCCCAAAAGATAATTTTCCGTGAACGGATCTATCGCCAGACCTAACAAAATCGAGAGACATAGAACCAGAAATTGGTTCAAATGTGGAGGATAAAGCCTCTTCGCCATTTTTTATCACTTGTTGAATAATAGAATCCGGAACCACTTTTTTCCAATCCTCCACTGATGTTGGATAAGGCTTATAATCCTTTAAAGGAATAAGGGTTTCTTTCACCTTTTCAATGGAGTAAGCCTTCTCCAAAATATGTCTTGGGGTGATTTGAGCCCATGAAATGTAATGAGCAAGACATAAAAATATCAATAAGAACTTTTTCATCATCCAATTATTTATTATTTCAGAAAGGGCAGACTCTTTTTCCAACCAATTTCAACTTTTGAAATATACCAACTTTTACCTTTATCCTTATTCCCCTGATAAAAAAGATAGTATTTACCATCTTGTGACTTTAAAATATGAGGGTGACCGCTTTCACTTTCATTCCAGGAACCCGGTTCACCATTCTTCAGAAAAGGCGATGTAAAAACTCTTTCCCAATGGATACCATCTTTACTTTTTGCTACACCTATTTGTTGCGGTTCATTATTATAGGCACCGGCATAAAACATGAATAAAAATTTACCTTTTCTGATACAAGATGCGGCTTCAATACAATTTTTCTCCCAAGGTAATGTTGGTTTTAACATAGGCATACCAGTCACCTCAGACCAACTATTTTTTGAGAAATCAGAACTAAGGGTGGTTGTAGCGACCCCTTGCTGTTGGATTTTATAACTCGTATCGCGCGTGGCATAATACAAAAAAAACTGATTTTTATAAAAAACTACCTCAGCATCTATTGCCCTTCCGCAAGACCAGTCACTTGGTGTTGGGTGAAAAATAGGATTGGTAGCATTTCTTTCAAAATGAATACCATCTGTAGAAGTAGCATGGCAAATGGCGTCTGATTTGCCATTACCATAAGTTTGATAGAACAGGTGCAAGACACCCTCTTTTAGAAAAGCGCCTGGCGCACAAATTCCCTTCTCCTCTGCTGTTCCTTTTAATCCGAAAATATCCCCAACTTTATCCCATTTAATCAGATCGGAACTTGTGGCAATACCGATATGCCATTCCTTTTTTTGGGCATCGGGAGTGGAGTAATACATCCAGTATTTTTGCTTGAAGTAAATGACATACGGATCCTTTGCATAGGGTCTGCCTGGAACTGTTTCATCGGCAAAATACATGGCAGGATTCTGAGCTTTCAAACAGTTAAAGCCTAACAAAAGGCAATAAAAAAGAAAGAATTTTTTCATTCAGGTTATTTTAAAGAGTAGAAACCATTTATTTTTTCCAAAGATTCAAGGGCTTAATATCCTTCTTCCCTGGTATTTGATTAGACTCAGGAACGAGGACTACGGTTATATTTTGTTTAGCATTTTGGGGAAGCTCCATTTCAAACCCTACAAAAAGGGTATTTGGATTAGGAGCATCATATTCTTTAGAGGACTGCGTTGTCCAGGTTTTTAAGGTTACATTTTTGGGCTCCAACACCTTTAGTACCATTTTTTGTCCATTTTGTGACAAAACAGCCTGACCCTTACCATTTAATTCCACCTGAGCGGGAGTTAACATATTCCAGCGCAACACCTTGCTATTTTCTGAGGTTTCCATTTCATCCCTAATTACGACGTATGACTTATTAACAATGGCAACACCTCTGGATAGTTTGTTCATCTGGCCTTTATAAACAGACGTCAAATCGCTGAATGCACTTAAAAAGGCAGGAGAATCTGTAAATCCATCTATTTTAGCATATCCATCCACCTTTTGATATTGTCCGTCAATAGTTAAGGTACTGTGCGCCAAATTATTATATCGAAATACATCCCATCGTTGAGAACTTTGTTCTTTACCCCATAATTTAATGCCCTTAGACTCTAATGATTCATAATCCTGCATGCCAAAATCCATAGACCAACGCTGCCCCATAGCATCCATAACAAAGGAACCGATATCCATGTGACCATGATTTACGCTTGGAGAACCTACTTTAAATCCGACATATATGGCCTTTGGATCGCTCCAGGAACTACGCATCAAAGCCACTGGATTAGGGCCCTGGCCTGTCCAAATCAATTTTGAAGGTTCCTTTATATTTGACAAAGAAAGACCCCTACCCCAAATCATGATAGCTGGAAATAAACGATCGCCGCCTACTTTTTTATCCAGGTATTTAACCTGATTATACAACAATGAAGGATCTTTCGATTTATTTGCGAACCAAAAAACAGAGGCAGTCAATCCCGCACCACCTTGAGCATCAGCATAATTAAACGCTTTACCTGAGGTACCCACCATATTTTCAAAATAGGCAGCTGTTTTTAAAAAGCCAGGCGTAGCAGATAAATTAAAATCATGCCCATAAAGCTTTTCAATAGCACTCAGGAACATTAGATTAAAACTAGTTCCATAAACCCAATATCCATAACCTTCTGGATAGGCACCGTCTGGATTATAATCGGCCATAGGCAATTGAATGGACGTAATGGAACGCTGAATAATACTTTTTGCAAGTTCAGGATTATCCTCATAAATTGCTAGTGCACCAAAAGTCATGCCCGCATTGCATACCTGATTCCAATTATGAGTTGCCTTCAACCATGCATTGAATTTTGGATTCATGGAAGGCTCCAGGCCTTTTTTCAAAATAGCTTCCCTGATGATACTTCGTGAATGGTCAGAAAGATGCTTAAAAAGCCAATCATATCCGATGGAGACAGCCATGGTCATTTCAGCAACATCCAGGAAATGAGAAGGATTCCAATCTGTAAAATTTGACACCTTCAGCAGTTCTTTTTCTGCTCTTTCCAAATATTTTGGGTCGCGGGTTACATTATAGGAATAGGATAGATAAAACACCCTTTTCAAACATTCTCTTGATTTATCTAAGAGTCTTTTACCTATTTGAATTCTTTCCAGGGTTGGCAAACTTAACATTTTATCACTTTCAGACAGAATAGCCTTATGAATTTTAAGCCATTGAGCCTCTTTTGATATTTCCTGAACCAATGGATTGATATCCTCCTCAAACCATAAAATTCTCGGGTGGTCGGGCATCTTTAATTTTTCTATATCTGACAAATCCTGTGCATTTACATTCAAGGTCATCCCTAAAAAGGAGAAGAAAATTAAGGTGAAATAGAATAAATTTTTCATTGACACTGCATTAATAATTTTTTAAGGACATTTTGATGGTAACATTCACATTTCCAGATTGATTGGGTAAACGAACCATAAGTCGGGAATGACCGACATTTGTTTTTTCAGGTGCTTTTTGAATAGCTGATTCTTCAGAAAATTCTGCTCCTTTGGGTGAAATAATTTCTAATTCCAACCATTTTGAGGTAATTGTAGCATTTCTCAAAATAGCTTTACCTCCCTTTATAAGTTCAATGGTATTGCCCGTAAGCATCCCCCATGCCACTTCCGTTGGTTTAAGTAAGGAAAAATTATCCTCTATTGTAACATTTTTCCTTTGATCTGCCAAACTAATTTTTCTCGTTGATTTTGATGAAAAATCCTTGTAGGCTTCTGTCAGATCGAGCGTTGCGGAAGGATTTACCACATTTAGCTCTTTCTGAATAAAACGTGCTTTTGCTAATTCATACTGATTTTTATTTCCCAGCAATGGCACATTATGGCTAAAAGAATTTAAACGGTAATAAGACCATCTTTTTCCATTCACCCCCATAGTCCAATAGCCATCCAAATTATAATCATCTGAACCTAAATCCTTTGCCCATCTCACCCCACCGGCTTCCAATTCAAAATTACCTAAATCCAGATGAGCATGAGGCGAACTGTTCACCCCCGATTTCATCCCAATCCAGGTAGCATTGGGGTCTGTCCAACTACTACGAAGTAGCACCAATTCATTAATTTCGCCATCAAGATATTGATCCAAGGGCATATTAAGAGGTTCTAAAGTAGGCGCTTTATACCATAAAACATGAAAAGGATTAGCTAAGGCGTTAGAAGATTTAATATACGCATGCAAATAATTGGCAATAAGAGGTTTATTGTAAATATTGCTTAAAAACAACATAGCAGGCGAAGTCGTTGCCTTTGAATTCTCTCCTGAGTCAGCAAAATTGAGGATAAGATTAGAGGGACCAGCACAAATCATGGGAACATAACCTGCATTTTCCAAACCTTTGGTACTTTCAAGATTTCCCATATTTCCCAAAGCCGATTGCATGGCAGACATGGCATACGATAAATATTCTGTGGCGTAAGACCAATAACCGGGACCTTCGTACCATGCACCGTCTGGAGCGTAATATTTATTTGAATAAGGTAGATTTGTTAGAGCTTTCGGGATAAAAGTGGTCGCATAAGAAGGATCCGTCTCTGCAATGGCCAGCGCACCAACGATAAGGCCTCCGTGACACACCTGATTCCAGTTATTATCGCCTTTACTCCACCAGGCAGCATCATAAGCCTTTTTATATTCGTCCAGCCCTTTCGTTTTTAATCCAGAACGAATCAATTCAATATCCTCTTTCTTCATGTGATTATACAACCAATCGTAGCCAATTGCCACGCCATTGGTCATTTCAGCCACATCAAGAAAATGGGAAGGATTCCAATCGGTAAAAGTGCAAACGGTTTTCATTTGACTCACTGCAGCATCAAGGTATTTTGGATCGGATGTCAGATGAAATGCGAGAGATAGATTTGTTACCCTATGCAATAACTCACGACTAACACTTAGCAATCTGGGGCCAATTAATACTCTGGCTAATGGCGCCTTATTTATGATGCCATTTGCCGAAGCAATCACCGCCAGGGAATATTTATCTAAAACAGCATCATTTTTTCTTTTTAATTTGATTTCTTCTACCAGGGAATTAGTAAGCATCAAACGGGGATGTTCTTTTTTCAAGGTACTTAAAATACCCGTCAATGGAGGCTGAGGCTCATTAGGAATGGCAGTTATCTTATCCTGGCAGCTAAAACTACATAGAAAAGAAATAATTAAAATCAGATTTCGTTTCATAACCGAATATTTACATAAAAAAACCGTTTCGACAGATTAACTATCGAAACGGTTTTTATGAAGTTGTTTAATTACCAACCCGGATTCTGTTTCAAATTAGGGTTTAAAGAAATTTCGTTCAATGGCATTGGCCATAAATAATCCTTAGCTGGATTAAATTTCCTAAAACTAGCTGGCGTTACCAAAATAAAATTATCAGGGGTAAGGTTAACTGTCGTAGCTGTACCGAATTCAGCTTTAAAGAAGAAATTACCCAATACTGGTTTTGGCAATTCAATTTCAGCAATTTTCCAACGAATGATATCCCAATATCTATGTCCCTCTTGAGCTAATTCAACACGACGTTCCCGACGAATCTCATCTCTCATATTCAGATTATTATTAGTCACCAGGGCATTCGTTAATTTTGCTATTTTAGCTCTGGCCCTCAATAAATTAATGGAGATATCAAGATCAGCATCTGTAATTGAATTAGTGAGTTCAAATTTAGCTTCTGCATAAATTAAAAGCACCTCCGCATATCTTAAAATTGGACGATCTATAAAAGAAGCCTGATTATTCCAGTCGTCAATATTAGAGAACTTCCTAAAGCAAAAGCCAGTTTTCTGGAAAACCAAAGGAGAGATATCAAATATTTTTCTTGTAAAAATATAAGGGTCCCCCTTTTTAAACACAGAATGAGAGAGCCTTTCATCTCTATTAGTAAAAACGTCCGTAGAGACTACTGGTGTTTTATATAATGGAGATTTAGTTATGGGTAAACCGTCCGTCATAAGATAAGAATCAACCAGACTTTTTGTTGGATTTTTATTTCCATTTTCCAGCGTACTTCTAAAGTAGGTATGCGTTAACACTCTGTCAGCCAAACTAGCTCCATAAGCTTTTACTATCAAATTTTCCTTATTAGCAAAACCCTCTCCGGCCATTTGAAAAAGGTCAAAATAATTAGCGTATAAGGTATGTTGTCTGCCATCGATAACTGCTTTCGACGCTTCCACTGCAATATTTAAATGTTTATTTGCGTCGCCATAACCATGAAATTTTGACCTGGTACCCTCAAACAAAGCGACCCTGGCTTTAAAAGCTTGAGCGGCTGTACGTGATATTTTTCCGTAATTAGCTGTCCCAAGCGCGGCCATAGTAGGTAATTTTGCTGCCGCAAAGTCAAGATCCTGATAAATCTGGTCAAAAATTTTATCCCTGGAACTTGCCGCCTCTGTTAATTCAGGAGATTCGTCCTCCAATATTTTTAAAATCAATGGAACAGCTCCATATTTTTGAACCAGAGAAAAATATCCCCAAGCTCTAAAAAACCGAGCATCAGCGACATATCTGTCAATGGTAGCTGCTGATACGCTGGCGGCTGTAAGAGGTGCCTTTTCAATAATATTATTTGCGGCACGTATCAGTCTGTAAGGTTCTGAATAGTTGCCGTCTGTAGAAGGCGCCAGTCGGGAACCATCACTTATTTGGTTTGAAGCTAAACCAATAGCATCATCAGACCAAACATCTTCATTATTAAAGCCAGGTAAAAAGATGTACAGGTAATTTGTTGCTGCAATCAAATCTGTTTCTGATTTCCAAAAGGTTTGGTCACTGATAGAAGTTTCTGGCAATCGCTCTACTTCACAGGAAAAAACACTAAAAAGAAATAAGAAAAAAGCGAACCTATAATTTATAATTGATTTCATACTGAAAAAAAATTAAACATGAAAAAATCGGTTTTCTAAGCCTCTGAAAAATTTAGAAGCTAACATTGACACCAAAAGAAGCTGTGGCAAAAAACGGGTAATCGTTTTCTACATTATCGCGTTGTTCGGGGTCAAAATAACCTTTGTAACTACCTAAACGAGAAAGGGTAAATATATCCTGTGCAGAAAGGAAGAGTCTAACCCTTGAAATTTTTGCTTTTGCTGTCCATGCATCGGGCAATGTATAACCTATCTGAAGATTTTTCAAACGAGCATATTGGCCATTTAACAACCATTTATTGGAAACAAGATAGTTATGCGTACCGCCTACAAAAGGTCTAGGATAGAGCGCATTCGGATTTTCAGGCGTCCAATAATCTTTATGAATGCCCAAAGCCTGTTTCCATGAAACCATAAGAGGTGCAATAGTCTCTCTTTCAGGTCTGAACACCCTTTTACCAACCCCTTGAATGAATACAGAGAAATCGATTCCTTTCCAGCTAAAGTTTAAGGATGAACCAAATAAATAACGAGGCAAAGTAGAACCAAAATGAACTAAATCACCCATATTTTTAGTATTCCCATCGCCTATGGTAATTCTTCCACTTCCGTCGAGATCTAAATATTTTACATCCCCTGCACCCGTTCTGTTATCCTGAAATGCCCAAGCTTTCACCTCATCCGCATTCTGGAAATAACCATCTGTTTTAAATCCGAAGATACTATTTATTGGAAACCCTTCAACGGTATTTACGGTACCAGCCGAAACGATATTTCTGCCGGCAAAATTTCTCAATTCATTCTGATTATCAGAAAGATTGGCAGAAATAGAGTAAACAAAATCAGAACCAATTTTACCTTTATATCTTAACTCAACTTCCCAACCCCAGGATTTCAATTCCCCATTATTTTTTCTGGGAGTGCCGATACCTATCACAGCAGGAAGGTTTTGAGCAGTCAACATATTACGATTATATTTAACATAATAATCGGCATTGATTTGAATCTTATTATTAAATAAAGAAAGATCTACACCACCATTGGAAGTTTCGATAGTTTCCCAGGATAGGGATTGGGAAGGGATAGAATTTTGGAACAAATAGGAAGTTCTGGAATCCCCGATAACGAGAGCAGAACCTCTACTTAACTGGCTTAAATAGTCATAATTACCAATTACGGAACCTAATGCACCGCCTAAACGGCCCCATGAAGCTCTGAATTTCAATTCTGTTACAACATTGGTATTTGGGAACCAGGATTCCTTATTAACATTCCAACCCATGGATGCTGAAGGAAATACCTTTGTTCTCAGGCCGGTGGCCAATTTAGAGCTTTCATCTCTTCTTAATGTACCTTCCAAAAGATATTTTCCGTTATAATTATAGTTAAAACGACCGAAAACCGATTGGAAAGCATTGGTTGATATAGACTGGCTATTCGTTTTAGTTTTATCATCTCCCAGGTTTAGGGTTGGAAGGTCGTTACTTACCAGATTTGTAGCTCCTGTAACAATATTAGAATATCTAAAATCTTCCCACTGATAGCCTACTAAAAGAGAAAAATCATGTTTCCCAATTTTCTTTTTATAATCAGCCAAAAACTGTAAATTTTCATTTTCGGTTAATTCGCGAGTTAAAGTATAGGCATTCACCTGATTAACATAGCTTAAAACCTTTCCATTACCCCAAAGCGGCACTGTTCTGGCAAAATTTTCTCTTTCTCCCGTTCTGAATTGCATACCTAAAATGGTAGAAAAGGTAAGACCTTTTACACCGGCGACATCTTTAACCCTAAGGGTTGCTGTAGGATCAATAAAATTTCTTTCATTGTTATTATACCCGCCAGCTTCCAAACGAGCATAAGCTGTTGCTGCTGAACCTGCGCCATTATATTTTCCGTCAGGAGTAAAAAACGGCGTTCTTGTCCTCAATCTGTATATTTCATAGACCAGACCCTGTCCACTTAGGTTTCCAGAAGCCTGCGACACATTATCGCGAGTATAAGCGATACGCAAGTCAAGGGAGATTTTATTCGTTATCTGAGCACCTAAATTCAATCGTAGATTATATCTTTGGTAATCATCTGGTCCCACTTTAAATACGCCATCTTTGCCATAATACCCGCCAGAAATCAAGAAATTCAGCTTTTCATTTCCACCGGAAATATTTAGGTTATGAGTAACCATGGTAGTATATTTTTTTAAAATCTGGTCGGTCAAAGGAACCTGATTATAGAATAACCAGGTAGAAGTATCATTTGGATTTACCACATAAGGAACCCCATCGCGAATACGTTGCAGATCAAGTTCATTATATTCCGGACCGCTACCTGAATTTTTTCTTGCCAAATTTGAAAATTCAGCTTCCTCCAACAAGGTCAGCCTCTCTGGCACGTTTATAGACCAATCAGTTCCACGCTGACCGAGATAACTCATTTTAATTTTACCTGCCTGAGCTTTTTTTGTCGTAACCAAAATAACACCACCGGCGGCCTGAGCACCATAGATACCGGCAGCAGCGGCATCTTTCAGGACACTAATACTTTCAATATCATTAGGATTCATGGTAGTTAGCGTATTACCTGGAACAGCTACCCCATCTAAGACAATCAAAGGAGCAACACTACCATTTGCTGTAGTTGCACCGCGTATTTGAATATCAATACCCTCCGAACCAGGTTGTCCTCCCTGTCTGGTAATCATTAGACCTGGGCTAAGTCCCTGAAGCGCATTAGCGGCATTACTAACCGGTCTATTTTCCAGCGCCTGACCATCGACACTGGAAACAGCGCCGGTCATATTCACCTTCTTCTGGGTACTATACCCCACCACAACTACCTCTTCCAAGGTAGAATTTGACAATAACTTTACGTTAATTT
>JBMLQR010000008.1:0-6174 GCA_049241465.1 Saprospiraceae bacterium
ATATTTACGGATACCAAAGCATTCCGTTCATGATTTCTGGAGGAATAAATCTAAAGTTTTAGTATTTTTATATTCAAACCAAGAAAATTATGGCATACAAGATCAGCCCTTATTTATCTGCCCAAAATCTACTGTTTTTAGTAATATTGCTGGCAGGGTGTCAACCTTCATCCAAAGAAAATGAAGGTAAAACTGACCTGTCTAACGGGGTAAAATTCAAGTTAATAACTACTGATACTTTTCATTTCAATAATTTTGTTGACTGCAATATGGCGGAAGCCTGGATTGGCGATACGCTCAGGATTTTTCCCGGAAAATATGGAGAAGATCCAGTTTGGGGATATGCCAAAGATTTGAAATTTGCCTCTGGATTCAATGCAGATGAGGTTTTTAGCACTCCGGCAGATAAATATATAGCCCCTTCCCTACCGCTAAATGCTCCAGTAGGGCAAAAAGGCTTACATGGTGCCATTTGGTTTGAAACAGTTTATCAAACCCAAAATGATACCTCTGGTCGCACCTTGTACGCCATTTATCATAATGAAAACTATCCGGAAACCCTGCCTTTTAATTCTGAAACAAAGGAAGGTTACCTCGACAAAGACTGGCCGCTGGGACTAACGGATAGAATTACCCCTGCCGCTGTTCCCAGAATTGGTGTTATGAAATCGACCGACGGAGGTTGGCACTGGGAAAATAAAGGTCTTTTCCTGGAAGATAAACAACCTCGGATGATTTTAAATAAACATAATATATCTAAAACTTTTGCTGGGGGAATCGGTGATCCTTCTGCCGTTGCCGTGGGTGATTATTTATATCTTTTTTATGGAGAATATGGCTATCCGGGAATATATGACCCTGCTACCTATGCGCCTGAGAAAGAACATTCCGGACAATGCATTAGTGTGGCAAGAATGCTCATTTCAGATCTCGATAAACCGCAAGGAAAAGCAAAGCGTTGGGACGGAACTGGATTTAATGCTCCCTGGGACGGTATCGGTAATCCCATAAAATCTTTACAGATCCCAATAGAAAATGGAGGGGGACCTGCATCATCTAAATCAGGTGGATTTCATTGGGGTCCTTCCGTAAGTTGGAACAGCTATTTAAATTGCTGGGTCATGCTGATGGGTCATGTAGAAGGACAATCATGGATAGGCGATAAACTATATATTTCCTTTAATTATCATAAGGATTTAGGAATAAATGATCATTCTCAAAAATGGACTAAGCCTCAGGTTCTGGTTCAAAAACCTGGTCATGTTCTTTGGTACCCTTCCCTTCAACCTATGAATACAAAAGAAGATATTGAAGCAAAAAATACCAGCTTGAAACTTGGTAAAAAAGCGCGACTTTTCTTCAAATATTCTAATCTTGGCAAATATTTTTCTGAATACATCATTGAATTTGAAAAATAAAATACCTGTGACCCACTATTCGGGGTATTTATAAAACACCCCGAATAGCGGTTACCAGTTTTTCTGCCCATCTGGCATAATCATAACCTGAAGGATGAAGATTATCATCGCAAATTAAGGATGGATTATTTTCTGCCTCCCTGGTAAATGGGGTAATATCGACAAATGGACAACCATATTCTTCCGACACCTCATAAATAATCTGGTTAAACTGATTAATCTGATGGGCAATTTCCTTAGCATCGAGAAATCGGGCATAGGGGGTTACGCTATAATCCGGAATGGATAAAACAAAGACATGATTTGGTTTATTATTTGCCAGCACAATAGACCGTTTCATAAGGACTGACAATCTCTCCCTATACCCTACCGTGTCCCATTCTATGTATTGGTCATTCACACCTATCAACAAACTTACGATAGTATGTGATTTTGGTTTGTAATAATCTAATCCAACCATTAAATCATTTGTGGTCCAGCCAGTTACCGCAACATAATTCAACTCATTAACAAAAAAGTTTCTTTCATCTAATAATTTAACGGCCTGTGCCGGAAATCTTTCCTGTTCTTTTACTCCCTGCCCAATGGTATAAGAATCACCTAATGCCAGCCAAGTCAGTGGCTTAACTACCTCCCCATTAAAAACATCCGTTTCCTTTGGCAATACTTCTTCCTGGTCTTTCTTGCAAGAGAGCAAAAAAACAAGGAAAAACAACCCGACAACTGACTTAAAAGAGATTAAAGTAGGCATTTCCAGAGATAATATGGTTTAAACAAGCTGAAAATCAATTTGTTTAATTTTTTGTAAGTTACTACATTTAAAGCTATTGTCCTACTTAAACAAATAATAAAAGCTAGTTTATTTAAAGTATAAAAAGATAAAAATACCCTCATAATCAGCTATCTTAAAGGCACTAAAACCTACAAAAAATGTACAATAAAAAAATAGTATGGAGCATGTTGCTGGCTGGCATGGCACTGGGAACAGCTTGGGCCATTCGAGGCCAATTTGGACATGAACAAGGAGCTGCCTGGGCAGGAGCTATTGGTTCCCTCTCGGTTTTAATCCTGGCAAAAAGGAAAGACTGGATAGCAAAAGGACTCATTGCCACTTTTGCCGGCGCTGCTGGCTGGGGACTTGGTGGCATGATTAGCTACGGGATATTGGTAGGTCACGGCAAATCTGATGATTTTTATACCGCGTATTATAGTTTTACTACCTTGTTTTTAGTGGGTGGTTTACATGGATTTATGGGCGGTGGATTATTGGGCGCTGTGCTATCTGATACAAAAAATAAACCGATACAATGGAGCTTACTTCTTCTTGAAATGACTGCTGGAGGAATTATATTCTACTTCTTTATCGTTGAACAACTGGGTATCTTTTTGAATCCACCAAGGTCTGAAGTATGGGCCGTTTGCCTTGGTATTTGCGCCGCATTGTATTGGCATCTTTACAGAAATAATCATCATGCAGCACTAAGAGTTGCCCTTTATGCGGGTTTAGGCGGCGGATTCGGCTTTGGATTTGGAAATTTCCTACAGGTAGTTGGCTGGGTTTCAAAAATTCATTTCAATTTTTGGAATGTCATGGAATATTCTGTAGGATTTTTTGGGGGAGCGGGTCTATGTTACGGTGTTTTAAGCGGCCAATGGGAAAAAGAGGAAGAAACCAGACTCCCTGCAAAACAACTATTCCACTTAAGTATGGTTGCCTTGATTATTCCATTCATTATTTGGCAGCAGAGTTTCGTATGGAAAAAAATTGAAGAAACATATAGCCCTCTTTTACAAGGTGATATATCATTTATTAACAATTCTATCCGTTGGTTTACCTTGATTCTTATTGTAGGAGTTGCTGCGTATTGGATAAATCGATATCGACATAAAGGAATGACTGAGCCTTTGGAAATCCAAAAATTTTTCTATTCTCATTGGCTTTTATACACCGTTCTCAGCTTAATTATTACCGGAGCATTTATCAGTATTTACAGAATAGAGCAATATCTCTATCTGGTAAATTACCTTATTGTTATTGCATTTATAGGAAAATTGACTCCTGATTTTCAACCTACTGAATTAAAAGTGAGTCATTCGGTAAAATTATTAGGTGTCATAATTGGCATATTGGGCATTTCTGCCTGGATAGCCATACAAATTCATTGATCAAAAAAAAAGAGGCTATCCATTTAGACAGCCTCTTTTTTTTATTTTGCTGGAGCACTTATCACCCCAAGGAATCGGCCCATCCAATAGGGTAAAAGCCAAATATCGCCAGCGCTGTGTTCTGAAACACCGTTACCTCCCTTCCTATCGAGATTAAACATATTGGCATTATGACGTTGAACCGGACGTTCATCGGGAGGAAGTACCTCCTTGATGGTTTGATTTCTAAAATTAGGGGCTATTTTCTCAATATCTGCCCTATGACTATTAGCAATAGCCCAATCGATAAGATCTAAGGGATGTTCTTTCAAATACCAAATCCCTTCATTTAAATCGAAATCAGGCGTACCCGTTACGGCAGTAAAAATATTCCAAAGACCTTCTTTTTCAGGTCGTTCTGCTTGAAAATGATCAATAATAGATTTTTTAAAACTCGTTTTCAGCGTATCATTAAAAGCATATCTATAAAGCCCCCAATATCCCATATAATACATTTCATCATCGGAATGATTCCACGATTCGGAAAGATATTTGGAATAATCATCGGCATTTGCGGGTGCCATGCTTATAAAAGCCATAGGTCTCATTAAATTTTCATAATATTTATGTTTATTCATGAGTTCAAAAGCCTTCTCCTTATAGATTGGTTTATTGGTAAAGCGGTAAGCGGTTTGAAGCATAGCAACGATATTACTGGAATTCAATTTCCGGTCACCCACATTGGTAGGAAAACCATTCACATAAGAAGGATTCCATTTACCCCAAAGAGTAGGTTTTCCGTCATAATCTATGAGATACCAGTCATTTTTTATGATATGCGTCATTAAAGTATCGATAAGTTGAATAGCGCGAGATTTTACATCCGGAACCTGCACTAATTCAGCTAAGGCACCAAATGCAAAAATATGGCCAATCACCTCGTCTGAAGAAGTAGTCGCTTTCCAATCCCATTCTGGGTCCGGAGAATGTTGCCAACGTTCCGGATCACTTAATTTTTCAATAAATCCGCGTCGTTCAAAAGACCGCGATGGAAAGCCTGGTATAGGATTAATCGTATATAAACGCTCCATAGCATCAAGGCATTCCCTGATATTTGCCAAGGCATCAGCCTCTTTAGTCACCGCATATCGAAAAATTTCAGCGCCGAAATACATAGATGTCCAAAGCCCATCATTATCGGAATCTGCTAAAAATCCACTGCTTAGATTTCCCTTTTCCATTCCCACCAGCGAAGCATTAAAGCCATTTCTAATGTGACGTTGACGCACTTGTTGCTGGAAAAACTGAGCCTTTTCATGTAAGGTCATAGATTTAAAACAAATCTGACCTAAGCCCGCATCGGTAACAACAAGGACACTATTATTAGGACCTGGATTAATACTTTTAACAAGGTTTCCCGGAAGCCAGCGTTCCCCCTGATAATAATCATACTTTCCATCTTTCCGCGATGCAAAAGCCCCATTGGTTGAACCAAACCAAATTCTATCCCCAATCATGCAAACAGCCGTTATTTCTATAACAGGTAATTTTTGATGTAAGCTGGAAGCTTTTCCTGTAGTTAAATCTACCACAAAATACCCCTTCTTACTTCCGACCGCGGCATTGTTACCCTGAATATCAAATGAGGTAAGTTCAGTACCGCTATAAACCAAAAGATTAGTATTCGTTGCAGGATTAAATTTATAAAGGCCCTTCGCACTGAGTAACCAGAATAAATTAGAACCCGCCTGATATCGAAGGTTTAGTATTTTATCATCTAATGTCGATCTAAACTTTGTTTTAGATTCACTTACGTAATGAAAATCATTTTCGTAAGCAATCAAAAAATCAAAATTATTACCACCTACGCCTTTATTTGCCTTTGGAAGCTCATGATGACAATAGACTGAACCAGCCCAAGCGTTACTAAAAACAGCTTTATCATCGATTAACACAAATTGATCTTTATAAGCAAAAGCCCCTTGTATCATTTTGTTGCCAATGGTTCGATATTTTTTATCGGCTTGAAAAGTACCAGGGTACAAAAACTGGCCATTATGCGGAATAAGCAAACTATTATTAGAAAAAACACTGATATTGCCATTTCTGTCACTATGCGAAGATTCAAGTTGAACCTCAGTACTTTGAGTATAATATTTTACACTATAGTCTTGTAGGTAAGGTTTATCCTGATAAACAGGTTGGACTATTTTCGTCTGAGCGAAGACGACATTCGTTAAAAAAAAGGCGCCAAGAAAGGCGCCAAAAAGATATTTTTTCATACTTGTTTATTAGACATTTTTTAGGAAAAAGAAAGAACTGGACTACAAGATAGCGTAGTCCAGTTCAAAAATATCATTTACCAAGGTTTTCCTGTACCTTGAAGAAGCCAGGATTTACCCCATTGGTTATTATTACCTCTGGTTTTTCCGTAAGACACCTCTAATTTATCTATCGCCTTTTTAGTCTGCTCTGCGTTGAAATTAATTTCGTTATTGCCATAAGTAAATCTTACCGCTACGACAGGTTCAGGAGAACCAGGGCCCACCTTCAGTTCGGGGAAACCAGTTCTTCTGTAATCGAACCAGGCTTCAGTAGCTGCGGTCCAGGA
>JBMLQR010000009.1:0-1693 GCA_049241465.1 Saprospiraceae bacterium
TGCTGAAATATACTAACAAAACTAAAACAATGTTCCCCTAGTCTTTAGTTAATAATACACCGTGTAAAGCGCGGCCAAAATGCCAAGTATTAAGATTGAGCCAATAATAAATGCTGGTTTAACTTCCAACATTGATTTCTCAAAGGGTAATATCTCTTTTCTCTGAACACTGGCTGGGGTCATCAAACTTATAATAATCATTAGGAATAAGACAATCCAAAAGGTGATAAACATTCTGTCTAAAAACGGGTAAACAGGGAAAATTCCTCCCGTCCAGTCTGGCAGAAACTTTAGCGTTGCTGATAATGGAATAGTTAGGATAGTACCAAATAAGGCTGCTCCTGATGTTGTTTTTTTCCAAAATAGGCCTAATAAAAAGATAGCTAATACACCGGGAGATAAAAAGCCAACATATTCTTGTATGAACTGGTATGCCTGATCCAGACTCCTTAACGCGGGAGCAACAAAAGCCGCCACCGTTATAGATATAACTACAGCCCAACGTCCTGTATTTACTAACTGCTTTTCAGAAGCATTGGTGTTTATCATCTTTTTATATATATCCAAAGAAAATATGGTAGAAATACTATTTGCTTTCCCAGCTAAAGACGCCACTACTGCAGCCGTTAACGCAGCAAAAGCAACACCTTTCAAACCTGAAGGCAATAAATTCATGAGGGTAGGATAAGCCTGATCAGGTTTGATCACTCCGTCCATGCTCATTTCATTTTGAAAAAGTCCATTCTCATGAAGAACAAACATAGCAATACCGGGAATTACCACAATGAGCGGCACCAGTAATTTAAGGAAAGCAGCAAATAATATCCCATTTCTTGCCGTGGCTAAATCAGCACCCAAGGCTCGTTGAACAATATATTGATTACAGCCCCAATAAGCCAGATTGTTAATCAACATACCCCCAAAAATAACACCCAGACCAGGTAATTTATCGTAATGAGGGTGCCCCTTTTCCAGAATAAGATGAAAATGACCAGGTGCTTCCTTTTTTAAAATACCTAATCCAGCCATAAAATCCTTTCCAAGTCCAAATTCCTCAGATAAAAGCGTAAGTGATAAATAGGTCGTTACCAGGCCCCCAAGAATTAAAACAGCTACCTGTATGACGTCTGTGTATCCAATAACACGCATTCCCCCAATAGTTACGATAATGGAAAACAAACTGAGAGAAACGACACAGGTCATGAATGAAATATTTGCTATGGATGTAATGGCCAAAGCACCTAAATATATAATGGAAGTAAGATTTACAAACACATAGACTAACAACCAGAAAAGAGCCATAATACTGCTTACCTGCTCGTTATATCGGGTAGCAAGAAATTGCGGCATGGTATAAATCCTGTTTTTTAAAAACATAGGGATAAAAAACAGGGCAACGATAATTAATACCAAACCTGACATCCATTCATAAGAAGATATAGCCAGTCCTATGGCAAAACCAGAGCCAGACATACCGATAAAATGCTCTGCCGAAATATTGGAAGCAATTAATGAGGCACCAATAGCCCACCAGGTTAATGAACCTTCCGCAAGGAAAAATTCCTGAGCCGTTTCATTCTTTGCCGTCTTTCGTTTGTAAATCCAAATTCCATAGGCTGCAACCAGGATGAAATAAAGAATAAATACTAAGTAATCAGCTAGTTGCAGGGTATTCATCTAATTAAAATTTCAG
>JBMLQR010000010.1:0-1091 GCA_049241465.1 Saprospiraceae bacterium
GGCCGGTATCTCTTTGGACCCGGCGATTTAATGGTTTTAAATTCAGACGGACTGGTTATTTTACAGGAAGGCGATATTATGTGGAGGTATATTTGCGCCTTTTGCGTCGCATTTCTCGCCTTATTCACCATCAGTTCTTTGTCCATTTGCCTGTCCTGCTTTTCCGACAATTCTATTGGGCCTATTGTAGCCACGATGGCTATCATCTTGTTTTTCACGATCATTAATGCGTTAGATGTCCCTATTTTTGACCCTATCCGCCCCCTTTTATTCACTACGCACATGGCCTCCTGGCGTTCATTTTTCGAAGACCCTCTTCCCTGGCAACAAATCAAACAATCCTCTTTGGTGCTCATTGTACACAATATCCTATTTATAGGCATTTCTATATTTACTTTTAACCGCAAAGACATTACCGTATAATGAAATACTGGCTATTCGTTTTTTTACCTTTTATGGCATCGGCACAGCAAGCCGACGAACTATTTGCTAAGTTGTCACAAAAATTTAAGCAGGTACGCAACTATGAGGTATCTGCACAAATTAAGCCTAATATTCCCGCCATAAAGATCTTACCTGTCAAAGCGAACGTCCAGTTTACTTACCCTAATACCTTTAAGGTCAAGTCAACAGGCATTTCTATCCTTCCGAAAAATGGTTTTTCAGAATTGCCCTTGCTCTTCAGTCAACCCAATCAATTCACCGCTATCTCGTCTGGAAATGAGCTTATTCAGGGCATTCGTTCGGAAATTATTACCTTATTGCCACTGGCAAACGAAGGAGATTTGGTCCTTGCTAAAATCTGGGTTGACGCCCAGTCTATGATTATCCTCAAATCTGTTATTACAAGTAGGTCAAATGGGACCATTCTTAGCGAATATGATTATACAACGGACAAATCATGGGGATTACCCTCGCGGATTAAATTGACCATCGACGTAAAAAAATTCAAAATCCCAAAGGGTGTGTCAACAGATATTCAACGCAGCAGCCGCCCAACAGACGATGGAAATGTTTCAAAAAAGGGAACAATTGAAGTTATTTTTGGCAAATACAAAGTAAATTCCTAAGAATATATTGGTGATGAACTT
>JBMLQR010000011.1:0-2978 GCA_049241465.1 Saprospiraceae bacterium
TTGTTAGTTTGTTCGTTTTTAACATTATGGAACAATATTTGAATTCTTACCGTTATTAAAGGTTAATGAATGCTGATGAGATTATACACTAATTTATTTTATGTAACAATACTTTGTATAGGCTTGCTTGCCCCTTTTAATGGTTTTGCAAAACAAACAGGGCTTTTACCGCTTACTTATTATCCTCCTGTACTTGTACAAAAAATGGATTCGTGTAAATTATTTTGTCAGGATGTTAAGGTTTACGTAACCAATAATTGTATCTACGAAATTACCCCTGCAGAAATTCTTGGGGAATGTTTTCCTCTCTTTCAAGGCTATGTTATCGTTTATGACGGCGTTAATATGACGCCCGTTCGTGGTGGGGTGATTAATCGTTTGGGTATTTTTCCTTACTCTTTATTTAATTCAAAAGGTGGATTGGTTTGCCTGGGACAAGTTTTTGTCAGTGATACTATTGGACCAGTTTTTAAAGACGATGTAGCTAAAAGAGACTGGGAAAGCAGGGATACTCTAATCCTTTCTGAGAATGACATTCCTTCTGTACTTAATAATAATCTCAATTGGTCCCAATCAGATTCTCCTCTCTTTTTAGGTCTCCCAATAGTGAAAGATGGTTGCAGCCCCAATTTTATTTCGAGAAATGTGAAGGATGAATTAATCTCCTTTTCCTGCGACACGATAATAAAATTTAAAAATGGTTCGGTTTATTCTCACCTTATATCTAAAATTAAACGAACGTTTACCTTTACTGATAATTCTAATAATGCCACCGTTTTTGTTCAGGAAATTTTCTTTAGAAAAATTGGTAATCCCTCTTCCTGTGATGTAACTCCTCCTCTTGCTTACGATTATGCTCCTCCAAGTTTGTATTCCTTCGGGCCTTTGGGTGATAATCCAAGAATTAAAATACACCCCAATTTTCCGTCAGGTAAAATAGATCAGAATACTACCTTTTATAAATGTGAAGCACCTGATGATGTAAGATTTGATGTATGCTCCATTTCAGATAGCATGGAATTAGATCGTTTGGTGAAATCGGTCTATAGCGCATTTTATACCTGGCCAAATGGCTTTAAGGACACTATCAGTCTTTTTGATAAACAAAATTTATGGAATGTTTCCTATAAATCAAGGGTTTACTCTGCTTGTAATGATGGTAAACGGGTTCGAATCATAGTAACTATTGAGGATATTTGCCAAAAGAAAATCATTACTGATACCCTGTGGATTTATTTTTCGCGCACATCAGGCCCCTCTTTCCCTGCGCTGACGGGTTCTGGGCAAAATAGCGTTCTTGGAAGGGATGCTGCAAAACCAGTGTTTATTCAGCTACCAGGAAATGTATGTAAAAGCAATATTTTACTGCCTTTTACCCATGGAACAGATGAACGAGATCTTGGAAAATGGTTCAATTGGACCGTAAAAGATGATTGTACGCCCCGAGCTAATTTGTTGCTTTCCTACCAGGTGGAATCTAAAGTTATCTCTGTTTCGGGGAAATTTAAAAGTTCTTCCGCTTGGAATAAGGTGAATTATCCTTTGGTGCATACACCTTTAGGTTCTTCTATCAATGATTTACCAGCGGGTGCGCACAGAATTATTGTGGCCGCAACCGCCGGAGAATGTGAGGCAATAAGCTATGATACGCTCTATTTTGTTCTGCAAGATCAGGTTTTCCCAAGGGTTCGTTGTAAACCGTCTGTAACAGTACCCTTACTATATAGTGCCAATTCAGATTGGTATACTAACGGCAGAATAAACAAGGTTTCAGCAAGAATTAGAACCGATATGGTGAATAATGGCTCAACGGATAATTGCTCCCTGGACACACTCTATCTAAGAAGGGTGGTCTCCTCTGCCTGCATTTTAGATAATTTTTTGGGGAATCTCGATTATGATAAATATGGAAACAAGGATGGCAAAGTGACTATCGCTGACTTTGAAAGAATTAATGTAGGAAGAAATGCCGGCCTTTATTATACCCCACGCTTTCTACCTTATATCGAATACTTTTGTTGCGATGCCGGTAAGGAAAATGTGGCTGAACTATGGGCAAGCGATATCGGCTTCGGAAACCTCACAAATAATAGTTATTGCGAATTTCAGGTTGTTTTGCAAGATGTCATGAATCCCATGCTCTTTGCCCCCAATCTAAATCAAGATCCAAATAAAAATGCAAAAAATTGGGTAAGTTGCACCGATACAGCAGCGTTGAATGCTCTAAAGAATGAATTTAAATCTAATGACTTGTTTGGCCAGCCTACTATTTATGGTTTGGATTGTACTGGAAAGGTTAACTACAGTACTGTTGATTATGTGAAATGTGGTTCAGGGCACATTACCAGGCACTGGCTGGTTGAAAAATTAGTGGATAATCAAACCGTAACCGTCCGTGATTCTCAAATTATCCTGGTGCGTCCCTCTCATGCTTTTATCATCAATATTCCTCCCGATACCACCGCTTTTTGTGGGTCAAATCCAGCTTTTTCTATATCTGCTTCTTCAAATGGTTGCGATCTGTTGGCGATTTCTTTTGTTGACTCCCTGTCAAATGAACAGGAGAATGGGATATCGATTCAAAGAACTTATACCCTGATTAACTGGTGTGATGTTCCCTCTGATGGCATTTGTAAAGATATTACTTCAAATCCTTCAACATTTGCAAGAACCATTCCCCGGAAGTTAAATACTAACGGTAAGGCCATGCCCTTTTTCCATGCCCTCGAAAAATTAAATGCAGAAAAAGATAGATTATTGAATGACAATACTTTGGTCAAATTTGATTCAACAAGGATGATGTCGGGATCAACTATCTCTGCCTTGCGCCCGGTTTTACTGAATGATTATCCTAAGAATAATTCTCTAATCTGCGACAATGATCAGGTTTTTGCGTGGAAATATACCCAAATTATTAACTTAAATGACACGATTAAGCCCGTTGTTATTGTCCCGGATTCATCTTTGGTGATACAAAC
>JBMLQR010000011.1:3078-7197 GCA_049241465.1 Saprospiraceae bacterium
TCCCGGCTCATTTTTATCTCTTAAGAAAGTGTCAGATTTATCTGTAAGTTATATTCCGAACAAAAAAGATTCTGTGTTGAGTTTTGATTGTTCATCCTTGAAAAATACCCCTATTCCTTTGAGGGTTTTCCTGACTGATTCGAAGGGAATCTCTGTTTCCTGTGATGTTTCCCTCTATTTATCAGATTCTTTAAATACTTGTAGTCCGAAGGTCAAAATAACCGGTGCTATAAAAACAGCCACAGGAAAACCAGTAAATCAGGTTACAGTAGGTCTCTCTGGTTTTACCTCCACTTCTGGACAGACCAATGAAAATGGATTATTTTCTATTCAAAATATTTCAACGGGAGGTCCTTATATAGTAAAACCAGTAAGTCCCAATGATTTTAAAAATGGCGTTTCAACGCTTGATTTAGTGCTGCTTCAAAGACAGCTTATTCAAGGGCAAACTTTAAAATCACCGTTGCAATTGCTAGCTGCTGACATTGATAATTCTGGTACCATAAGTATTCGGGATTTGTTAGAACTGAGGAAATTAGTGATAAATCTTACGACAAAATTTGAAAAAAATACAAGTTGGAGATTTATTCCCACTCATTTTATATTTCCTGATTCGTCGAATCCCTGGAAAACACCTTTTCCGGAGGAAATAAATTTTCCTGCCATTTTCAAAGATACTACGGCTTCCTTTACCGCAGTCAAAATTGGCGATCTTTCAGGAGATGCTCCTTTAAACCAGGTGCCTGGTGTACAGTTCAGAAGAGAGGTTTCCCCCTGGCATTTATTTTATTCCGTTACAGAAAATCCTACCAATAGAGAGTTTCTGGTTTCTTTCTTCTTTAATGAGAAAAATAAACCAGATGGATTTCAATCAACAATACAGTGGAATCCTCGTTTTTTAAACAATGTATCTTTCATACCAGGTAGTTTAACAGCTGATTATGTAAATATCGTAGCCGAAAGAGGTTTATTGAACGTAAGTGCTGAAAAATTAACGGATGATGGCGTGCTGTTTTCTTTGCTCTTTTCTGCAGATAATCCGTCTTTTAATGACCCTTATTTAGCTAATAATGTGCTCTCACCTGAAGCATATAAGGAATCACAAATTTTTCCATTGAATCTGGTTAAACTACCCCTTGAAAAGGAGATGTTCAGAGTATATCCGGCCGTACCTAATCCGTTTAGTGGCGAAACAGTCATATCGTTTTATTTGCCACAGTCAACCTTTACAGAAATGGTTATTAGTGATTTGTCCGGAAGGATATTGAAAAAGTTGAGTGGACAGGGTATGAAGGGTTTGAATAACTGGACGCTGGATCTTTCTGAACTTACCTCAGATCTTATCCTCTTTTGTAAAGTTAAAGCTGGTAACGATGAAGGATTTCAGCAGATTATCAAAATAAAATAACCATTTATTTTTTTAACGTGATTCATATCACAGCGATGCCATTCATTTTGAATTAGTTTTACGTGACTAAACTAAATCAAATATGGCAATCAAGAAATCGTTTAATGACCTCATTCAGTCAGAAACTCCTGTTTTAATTGATTTTTCAGCAGAATGGTGCGGTCCTTGCAAAGCTATGGCTCCTATTTTAAAGGAAGTAGCGGTTAGTGTGGGGGAGCATGCCAAAATTATTAAAATTGATATTGATAAAAATCCTGAAATAGCCCAACAATTAAATATAACAGGGGTGCCAACACTGGCTATTTATAAAAATGGAGAATTAAAATGGAGGGTTTCTGGTATGCAATCGGCATTTTCTTTGGTTTCACAACTAGAATTATACAAAAATTCTTAAAGTAAGTGTATTTTTGGGTAAAAAATGCTCGACGATTTAATGTACCCTTCCTGGCATTGGTCAATTTCCGGATTAGCCATTGCCTTCATTCTTTTTTTACTCACCATGGCTGGCCGGTCTTTCGGGGTTTCCACAACTTTCAAAAATATTTGTGGCTTAGTTGGAGCGGGTAAAAAAAATGAGTTTTTTAAATTTGACTATAATGAGGATAGTTGGAGACTATTCTTTATCGGTGGAGCCATAATAGGCGGATTTATTGCAGGGGTTCTTTTTCCAAACCCTTTCGCTGTAAGTCTCGATTCCGATACTATTTTCGCTTTAGAGAAACTTGGCATCGTTTATCCCACAGATGATTCTTTAGGTCATGGCTTCTTTCCCGATGAATATTTTCGCTGGGATAGTCTCAAAGCCTGGGTTATTGCGCTCGCAGGTGGTTTCCTTGTCGGTTTCGGTTCCCGATATGCAGATGGCTGTACCAGTGGTCATGCCATCACCGGGCTTTCTCATTTCCAACTACCTTCTTTGTTAACCGTTATCGGTTTCTTTATCGGAGGCCTGTTAATGACTCATTTTTTATTACCTTATATCCTATAAATCCTATCTAATATGAAAGGAATTACCTTTTTACTTATCGGTATTTTTTTTGGAATCACCATGACCAAATCTGAAGCCTTGTCCTGGTTTAGAATTTATGAAATGTTTAGATTCGAAAGTTTTCACATGTACGGTATCATTGGTACCGCGGTGGTAGTTGGTGCTATTACTATGACGCTGTTGAAGATTTTTAAAGTGAAAGTGGCCGGAGGTGGCTTAGTAACCTACACGCCTCTTCCTCTTAATATAAAAAGACATTTGATCTCCGGAACCATTTTCGGATTAGGTTGGGCCTTAGTGGGTGCTTGCCCTGGTCCTATGTTCGTTTTGGCTGGGAATGGTTATTTTTTTATTATTGTTGTTATCGCGGGAGCTGTATTTGGTACCTATACCTATGGTATGATAAAAGATAAATTACCTCATTAACCTCTATTTATGTCCTCATTTTGGTTGACTCTTTCTTTTTGTATTGGCTTTTTTATTCAGGTTTATGGGCAGACGGAGTGGGGAAAAATAGCTGATTTTAATAATAAAGTTAAAATTGATCCAGTCCTTAGCTTTCAAACCTGGGCTACATATACTCAGAATATGCAGGTGTACAATACTCTGCAGAAACGGTATGAACCCGTTGAAGATCGCCTTAATTTTCAATTTAGACGAGGGAGATTTGGATTCAAAGGCCAATCGTCTGACTTTTTCCGCTTTACGGTAATCGTTGCTTACGATCTTACAGGCAGAGATTTGTATTCTGCTTCATCAGGTGGAGTAAATACAGGGTCTCTTCCTGGATTTGGTCTTTGGGATGCTTTCGGAGAATGGAAATTAAGTAGAAAAAAAGAATGGCTTAATCTGACTTTTGGCTGGTTCAGACCCCAGTTTAGTAGGGAAAGTATTACCGGTGCATGGGCCACTTCCTCTTTCGAAAAGGCTATGTCTCAAAATTATATAAGAACACACCTCACAGGGATCGGCTCAGGCAGAGCTTCAGGTCTTAATGTAGGCGGTTTGCTGGTAAATAACAATGATAAAGTCATTGCGCAGTATAATATAGGTGTGTTTAGCCCACAATGGCTAAAATATTCAGGTAATTCGGCAGGTATTAATAACACACTATTAACCTCCGCAAGAATGGTGTTCTTTCTAGGAGATCCGGAAATGAAGAAATATGGCATTTCTTACCAAACTAATTATTTTAATAAAAGAAAGGGGCTGTCCTTGGGTATTTCTTACGCCAATCAAGGCTCAACTGACCTGTTTTACCTTAGTTCTGCCATTCAACCCGATATTTTATTCAACTGGGGAAGTTTTAATTTAGATGCCGAATGGAATTTTATGCAAAGGTCAACCCTCAATAATTTAAAAAAATATAACGACGGAGCAGGACATATTAGATTTAGTAATAATGTAACTTTCCTGGGCTTATTCTTAGAACCTACTTTTATGTATGTCCGTTATCAGGGTGGATTAAAACAGGAAGATCAGATCCTCGCTAATTCCCTTGCCATGAGTGCTGGAACCGATGAAAATATTGACCTCGGGATAAATCTATACTTCAATCAGAATAAATTCAAATTAGCTTTTCACCACACATGGAACAAAGGTAATATGGGTGACGCTTCACAGGGCTTTTCGCAAAATCTGTTCTTTAGACAAAATAGTTTAGGTGCCATTCTCAGAGGAAATTACTGGGGTTTAGGTCTGAATGGTATTTTTTAACTTTCTG
>JBMLQR010000012.1:0-11816 GCA_049241465.1 Saprospiraceae bacterium
ATGAACTAAGAAAATTAACTAAAGAGGTTATCAATGAATTAGCTGAAAAAGATCCATTCACTAAAAGGGTATATGCTTCCTATAACGCATTTCAAGAAAAAGCTAATAAATATTCAAGCATCGCTGAAAAAGCTTTTTACAATAACTTACAAGAAGACCTATCTTGATTAGCTAAAGTTTTAGTGAAAGAATGGTAATTCAATATTTTAAGGAATAATTAACAGACTTGGCATAAAAATATATATGCCTAAGACAATTAGTTGGATAAGTATAAAAGGAATAATTCCCCTATAAATCTGAGCCGTTGTGACGGAAGGAGGTGCTACTCCTTTTAGGTAAAATAAAGAAAATCCAAATGGAGGAGTCAAAAATGATGTTTGTAGATTAAGTCCTAGTAATACCCCAATCCAAATTAGATCAACTCCCATTTTATGAAATACCGGAGCAACAACGGGAACTATAATAAAAATAATTTCTATAAAATCTATAAAAAATCCAGCTATAAATACAATCAACATAACCAAAAACAGAAACGCTAAAGGAGTCATATTAGCTTCTTGAATTAAGCGAACTAAAAAAACATCCCCTCCAAGTTCCCGAAAAACAAAGGAAAAAGTAGTTGCTCCTAGCAATATTAAAAATATCATAGAAGTAAGGTGGGTAGTTTCAAGACAAACACTTTTAATTATGCTAAAATTCAATTTCCTTTCGAATAAGGTCAGAATAGTTGCTCCCATGGCACCCACCGCGGCTGCTTCCGTAGGAGAAGCAATACCTAAGAAGATAGAACCTAATACGGAGATGATAAGAATTAATGGTAATGCAAACGCACGCCATACCTTTCCATAGAAATTATTTTCCCTAAATTTATCAATTTCTTCCTTAGGAATGGGTGGCATCCATTCTGGCTTAATTTTAGAAACAATAAAAACAAAAATGATATAAAAAGCTACCAATACTAAACCAGGAATTAATGAAGAGGCAAATAGTTTTCCAACAGATACATTGAGAACGCTGCCAAGAAGAACCAAAACAACGGATGGAGGTATAATTTGACCTAAAGTACCCGATGCAGCTATAACTCCAGTAGCAATTTCAGGTTTATAACCCCTTTTTAACATGGTAGGTAAACTAATTAAACCCATGGTAACCACAGTTGCTCCGACAATACCAGTAGAGGCGGCTAATAAAGTACCAACAAGAATAACCGCGAAAGCTAATCCACCGTGCATTTTTCCAAATAGAATAGCTACCGTTTCCAATAAACTTTCAGCAAGCCCACTTTTTTCCAACATAATTCCCATAAAAACAAATAAAGGAACGGAAAGCAAAACATAATTACTAATTACACCCATTATACGAGGGGGAATTGCTCCAAAGGAAGTTGGATCTAAAAAAAAGTAAGCATAAGTAATGGACAATCCTCCTAATGTAAGCGCAACAGGATAACCGTACATAATTAAAATGAAAATACTTACAAATAAGATGATAGCTATTATTTCCATAAATCAGTCTATTAATTGCTTTTAAAAGCTATTTTGAACTGGTTAAAAATGATGATTAATCCTTGAAAAAACAACAATATAAAAGCAATGGGTATGGCCATTTTTATATAATAAAAAGCCCCTAAGCCACCAGGATCAGGTGAGGTCTCTTTCATTGCAAAACTGGTTAATGCGTATTTGAGCGAAAACCAACCTAATGTTAAACACCATGGAATTAAAAAAACAATGGTTCCTACGACATTTACCTGTGCTTTTTCGCGTTTTGAGAAGTTCTGATAAAATAAATCTACTCTAACATGTTTTTCTTCATTGAGAGCGTAAGCTGAACCAAATAAAAATAACAGACCAAATATATGCCATTCTATTTCTGCTACCCAAGCCACTGAAAAATTGAATAAATATCTGAATATGACGTCTATACATATTATAATTACCAATACAAAACTCAACCAGGAAACGCTTTTACCAAAAAAAGCTACTACTTGAGATAATTTATTAATCCATTTTTCCATGGTCGCCTATTTTTCTGCATTACAACGAACGAATATAAACATATACGATACAAATTGGAAGAAACTTGACAAAATACTGTGTAAAACGATAAAAAAAGGTCAGTAAAAAAAATTACTGACCTTCATTATTAGTTATCGGAATCATCAGGATGGACACCATCCATCATGAGAAAGGCTTTCAAAAATGGTTGTAAATCACCATCAAGAACTGCATCAGTTTGAGAGGTTTGGTATTGAGACCTATGGTCTTTCACTCGCCTATCATCCAAAACATAACTTCTAATTTGTGACCCCCACTCATTTTTCATTTTTCCAGATTCCACTTTAGCTCTTTCAGCCAATTGCTTTTGTAGCTCAAGTTCATAGATTCTCGATTTAAGCAACTGTATGGCTTTTTCTCTATTTTGATGTTGAGATCTTTCCTGCTGACATTCTGCGACTAAACCCGTAGGTAAATGTCTTACCCTTACCGCCGATTCTGTTTTATTTACATGCTGACCACCCGCACCACTGGCTCTGAAGGTATCCCAATCTAAATCAGCGGGATTAATTTCAATTTCAATGGTATCATCGACACTGGGATGAACAAAAACAGAACAGAAAGAAGTCATCCTTTTACCTTGAGAATTATATGGACTTACTCTGACTAACCTGTGTACTCCATTTTCACCTTTGAGCATGCCATAAACATAGTCTCCGGTAATCTCAATTTCCGCAGATTTGATACCAGCTACATCACCTTGAACCTCTGATAGAGCGGTAACTTTGAAACCTGATCTTTCAGCCCACCGGACGTACATTCTAAAAATCATTTCTGCCCAATCACAAGCTTCCGTTCCACCTGCACCGGCATTAATTTCAAGAATAACACCAAGTTCATCTTCAGGTCTGTTGAGTGTTCTATGAAATTCTAAGTCTTCGAAAGCTAAAATAGCCTCTTGATATTTAGCTTCAACCTCATCTTCAGTAGCTTCACCTTCCTTTTGGAAATCAAATAAAACCTCGGCATCTTCTACTAATAATTTAATATTTTCGAATTCACCCAAATATTTTTTGTGGGTTTTAATCTCTTTCATCACCAATTCAGCTTTCGACGAATCGGACCAAAAATCAGGACTGGTTGAAAAACTTTCTTTATCTTCTAGTAGTAAAACTCTGTTATCTACGTCAAAGATACCTCCTTAGCGACAACAATCTTTCCCTCAAATCTCGCAGTTGCTCGATAGTCATTGGATGTTCTTTTTTTAAGTTTAACAATCAAATATTAATACAAACGTTATTTTTTAACGTCCAGAATTTCAAGATAAAACATTAAATCGGCATTCGCAGGAATAGAGCCAGAGCCCACTCCTTCTTCTCCGTAAGCTAGTGCACTTGGAATATATAATATAGCTTTAGTACCCTTTTTCATCAAACCCATGCTTTCGTCCCAACCTGGGATAACTTGTCCAGTCATTGCTTCGAAGGTAAAAGGTAAAAGACCTCTTTGAAAAGAATTATCAAACATAACACCATCAGCGGCTAAAATACCATAATAATTGGTTGATACTTTATTACCTTGTTGAATTAAATCTCCTGTACCCACTTGTAAAATCTTGTATTTCAAACCAGAAGGAGTTACAGAATAATCTAATTTTTCAGATTTTGTCTCTTCGAAAAGCCCCTTTACTTTATCAGCTACCGCTTTCGTAGCTTTTTCAATATCGGTATTAGGAATTCGCTTTTCAACGGTAATTTTATAAACTATAAACTTAGTTTTCTCGAAACCTGGAGGACGCATACCCGGGGCACCCATTGAATCAATAGGTATAAAGATGCTTATACTATCACCCACTTCCATCAGACCGAATGATTCTTCAATAGGAGAAAGTTTTTTTGGTTCTTTTTTCACGTCAGGATAAAGACCAACTTCCGGATACGGTTCATTTGCATTGGTATTCATTAAAGAATCATCTGCATACATGGCATAACGAAGGTAAAGAACATCGTTGGGTTGAACTTTATTTCCACTTTTATTTTGAAAAAGTTCATATTTAATACCAGTACTTGTTTTTCCACTTTTCCCTTTTCCACAAGAGTTTAGAGTAACAGCGGCGATCAAAAGGATGAATAAAATTCTCATTAATTTAAGTTAAAAAGTTAATATTTAAAATAGGAATCCAAAAGTAATGTAAAATTAGCGTATTTTATAATCCATCTCAATTTTGAGATAATTGTTCGGCATAGAGAGGAAGAAGCTCTTTAAACTTTCTAACAGTCGATTTTAAACCAATAAATGAAGCTGCACCTGAAGCATTTTTATGTCCACCTCCTTTAAAATGTTTTGTGGCAATTTCCTGGACTGAAAAATCACCCTTGGAACGCATTGAAAGCTTAACTATGGTTGGTTGTTCTGTGATAAGTACCGCTACTTTGATGTTCTGAATACGCATTAACATATTAACAATCCCTTCTGTATCACCTCTTTGTATGTCAAATTCTGCGTAATCCTCTTTAGTAATTGTTACCAAAGCTGTAGCAAATTCTTCCAAAATCTCTAATCTCTTGTTTAGACAATGTCCGATAATTTTTAATTGTTTAATTTCCAGATTATTATGTAATCTATTTTGAATACTAACATCATCAACGCCCCGATCCAACAGCGTGGCTGTAATTCTAAAGACCTTAGAAGAAGTATTGTACAGAAACGAGCCTGTATCTGATACTATGCCAACATAAAGAGCATCTGCCGTGGCAGGCACAAGATATTTTGATTGATCCAACAGATGAATAAAATCAAAAATAAGTTCAGAAGTAGAACTTGCCTTTGTATCTGATAAAATAAAATCCGCAAAATTTTCAGGAAACAAATGATGATCTATAACCACTTTAGGTGCGGTCTGCTTCATCATTAAATCACCACATTTATCTATTCTATCTAGCGAGTTGAAATCCAGACAAAAGAAAATATCTGCCTTTTCAATAGCTAATTTAGCATGTTCAGGCACCAAATCATAAATCACAATATCTTCAACTCCAACCATCCAATTCAGGTAATTTGGGTATTCTGAAGGCAGAATAATTCTTACCGAATGGTGTTGAGCAGAAAGAAAATGCGCCAATCCCAAACTTGACCCTAATGCGTCACCATCGGGATTCCTGTGAGAAAAAATCACAATATCTTTCGGTGTAGAAAGCAAATTTTTAAGTTGGTTGAGATTTTCCATATTGATAATAAAACAAAAGCGTAAATTCGCCGCAATTTAAACACATTTATCTACAATTTAAAAAAATAGTAATGACAACTGGAAATCGCACCTTTACGATGGTGAAACCCGATGCAGTAGCAGCGGGAAACACGGGAAACATTTTAGCTATGATTGAGCAAGCTGGTTATAAAATTGTTGCCTTGAAATTGACTCAGTTATCTGAGGCAAAAGCGGGAGAATTTTATGCTGTACATAAAGAAAGACCCTTTTATGGTGAATTGGTATCTTTCATGTCCTCTGGCCCCATTGTTGCCGCAATTCTTGAAAAAGATAACGCCGTACTTGATTTTAGAACACTGATTGGTGCTACCGATCCTTCTAAAGCAGAAGAAGGAACTATTAGGAAAAAATATGCTAAGAGTTTAGGAGAAAATGCTGTTCATGGTTCAGATTCTGACGAAAATGCTGCCATTGAATCAGCATTTCACTTTGCTGTTACAGATATGATCTAATCATTTTATGGCAACTAAAGTTACGCCATCCCCTCCTAATTTAGGGTCGGGATGGCTAATTTCCATTTCCACTCTATACTCTTTTAACTTCTTCCTGACTGCTTTGCGCAGAATTCCATCTCCCTTACCATGAATTATTTCTATTTGGGATGAACTGTTCATGAGCGCTGAATCTATGTAAGATTCAACCACTTGCAAAGCCTCCTGCATTCTCATACCCCTGATATCCAATTTATTTTCAAAAGCAGCTATCTTTTGAATTGTATCAAAATGAAGTGATTTTAATTTTTTATCTAAAGGTTCCGGGCCCTTTTCTAAATCCCTAACATCAATAATAAGGGTTAAATCACCCATGAGTACATTCGCCTTTTCTTTATTAATGCCTGTTAAAAGACCTACCGCTCCACCACTTCTAAGCCTAACATAATCTCCAATTTTCAAGATATTTGACGCTCCTTCCGCGTTAGAACCATAATATAACTCTTCTTTCAAATCTTCAACTTCCAATACTTTTTTGGCTCTCTCCTCCCTCAACCTGATAGCCAGTTCTCTGGCTTTTTCGATGTTTTTTTCTTCCTTAATCTCTTTAATTAAACGTTCAACCTCCTTATTAACTAAACCAGTATCCTGTAATTCCTGCTGTTTTTGTTCAAGTTTGAATCTTTTCCTACGAAATTCGTAATCCTTTTGCATCGATTCATATCCCCGAACCAATTTATCAAGTAAATCTTGCTTTTCCTTAAGAGCCACTAACGATTCCTTAACTGTTTGTTTTTCCTTTTGTAAATCGACCAATAATTCATCTACTTCCTTCTCACTTTTCCTGGTTCTCGATTGTGCATAAGAAATTACATTATCTGGCAAACCACTTTTCAACGCTATTTCGAAGGCATAAGAAGAACCAGGTTTACCTTCAATAAAATGATAGGTAGGCGTAAGATTATCCATATCGTAAGCCATACAACCATTTATAATTCCATCTGTATTATAGGCAAATATTTTTAGATTTGAATAGTGAGTGGTAATAACACCAACCACTTCTTTCGTATTTAATTCTCTTAAAATACTTTCAGCAATGGCTCCTCCAAATTGAGGATCAGTGCCAGATCCAAATTCGTCTATGAGCAATAATGACTTTTTTCCCGATTTACGAATGAAGGAATTCATATTAATTAAACGGGAACTATACGTACTCAGATCATCTTCGATAGATTGCTGGTCTCCAATATCAGCAAAAAATTCACTGAAAATACCAAACTCACTTAAAGGATCGGCTGGAACAGGAAGTCCCGATTGAACCATAAGTTGTAATAATCCCAATGATTTCATGGTAATAGATTTACCTCCGGCATTGGGCCCACTTAAAACTAAAATTCTGTTTTTTTCTCCCAAAGTCAATGAAAAAGGAACCGTAGGTTTACCTAGTACTATATTTTTTAAAAGCAACAACGGATGCCGGCCTTTATAAATTTTTATCATCGGCAAATCCTTTACTATAGGCTTGGTAGCCTTTAACTTCAGTGAAACTCTGGATTTTGCCTGAATAAGATCAAATTGAATAAGAACATCTTGATACACTTTAAAACCAGGGGCATAAGGTCTTAAAAAAGCACTTAAGGCCTTTAAAATTCTATAGATTTCCTTCCTCTCCTCTTGTTCCAGATCAAAAACATCATTGTTAATATCTATAACACCTTCAGGTTCAATAAAAGTAGTTCTGCCTGTCGCTGATTCATCATGAATAATACCTCTGATTTTTCTTTTGTGTTCTGAAGGCACACTCAATACTCTCCTACCATTTCTGTAACCCTCTAAATTATCAGTTAACCATCCTTTTCCCCTGTAATCTTGAATAATCTGCCTGAAAACTTTATCCAGTTCTTTCATTTTAAACTGCATAGACCTTCTTATTCTACCCAGTTCTGGTGAGGCATCGGGCCTGATATTACCATCAGAATCCAAGACCTTATCAATTTCTTTCGCAATGGCAAAATCAAAATCCAACGACTTAATTATGTTATATAAATTTGGATAAACAAGCGTTCTTTCGGTGGTAAAATATCTATAAACTGTAGATACAGAATATAATTGTTTACTAATTCTTTTAAATCCCTCCTCCGGAAGCACATAGTCCTCAATAGCTAACATTTTTAAATCATCCCTTATATCCTCATAATTAGATAAGTTGATTGTATCTGCATGCTGAATACCCCTCATGAATTCCGAAACCTCATTCAATCTTTTTTCAATTAAAGCTAAATTTAGCTCTGGTGCAATGAGGTGAGCTTGTTCAATGCCTAGATTGCCCAAACAATTATTGGCTATTAATTCAATAATTTTATCAAATTCAAGTCTAACTAAAAAGTCACTTGGTTCGTAAGTCATAAAAATTGTCTTTAACTTTCCGTGTGGAACAAATAACAGGGTATATAAGTTTGTTATATTGTGTTCAATTTTTAAAAAGATCCACTTTAAGAAAGTTTAATATATGGGAGGGAGTATTTTTGGCAAATTATTTACCATCACCACCTTTGGAGAATCACATGGTAAAGGAATAGGAGTAATTATCGATGGCTGTCCTGCCGGGATTGATTTAAACATCGATTTTATTCAATCAGAATTGCGCAGACGAAGACCCGGACAGTCAGCAATTGTTACTCAAAGGAAAGAAAATGACGAAGTTCAAATTCTATCAGGTGTCTTTGAAGGTTTCACTACCGGAAGTCCAATCGCCATGATTATTCCTAATGATGATCAAAAATCAGGAGATTACAATCATATAAAAGATTCTTTCCGGCCGTCTCATGCTGATTACACCTTTGAAGTTAAATATGGACACAGAGATTATAGAGGTGGCGGTCGTTCTTCTGCGCGTGAAACAGCAGCAAGGGTTGCTGCCGGCGCCGTAGCTAAGTTATTTTTAAATCATTTTGGCATAACTATTAATGCATGGGTTAGCCAGGTTGGCAATATTGGTATGCCTTATCCACCCAATAATATTAATTATGAGCTTATTGAATCAAACGATGTAAGATGTCCTGACCCCAAATTAGCTGATGAAATGATTCAGTTAATAAAACAAATAAGAAAAGACGGCGACACCATTGGTGGTTCTGTGACATGTAATATCACAGGAGTCCCCGTAGGACTAGGTGAACCAGTTTTCGATAAACTTCATGCTGAATTGGGAAAAGCTATTTTGTCTATTAACGCCTGTAAAGGATTCGAATATGGATCTGGTTTTGATGGCATTACGATGAGAGGATCAGAGCACAACGATTCATTTTTTGCCAATGAAGAAGGGAATATTGCTACTAAAACCAATTATTCAGGAGGAATACAAGGTGGAATTTCTAATGGAATGGATATTTATTTTAGGGCTGCTTTCAAACCCGTTGCCACCATTATTCCTGCACAAGATTCTGTCGATAAATTTGGTCAATCTACAATAATTACAGGAAAAGGTAGGCACGATCCATGTGTCGTGCCACGAGCCGTTCCTATCGTTGAAAGCATGGCTGCGCTGGTTTTAGCCGATTTTATGCTAAGAAATAAAGTCGTAAAATTATAACTACAAGTTATACAAATGATTAGAGTCGGACTTTTAAGTGACACACATGGATTTTGGGACGAAAAAATAAAGAAACATTTTGTTGATTGTGACGAAATATGGCATGCTGGTGATTTGGGCAAGCTACCTGAAAATATGACGTTTTATGAAAACAAGAATTTTACCAGCGTATATGGGAATATTGATGGGGGAATATATCGTGTAAACTATCCGGAATACCAAATTCTACAAAAAGAAGACCTAAAAATTATCATTCTTCACATAGGCGGCTATCCGGGAAAATATACGCCGCTGGCTAAAAAGTTAATAGCTGAGAATAAACCTGACCTTTTTATTTGTGGACACTCTCATATTCTAAAAGTAATGAAATGCCCAACCTGGGGACATTTACATGTGAACCCTGGAGCCGCAGGTCGCGAAGGATTTCATCAGGTGCGTACCTTAGTCAGGTTTTCTATTGTTGGAAAAACCATAAAAGACATGGATGTCATACATTTAAATAATTAATTCTTTTTTATAAATAACAAATCACCTAAGTTAATTCTAATGGTAATAGGGGTCATCTGATCTTTTGGAGAGGGAATGAACAAAGTTCTTAGCCCTATTTCCTTTTGTTCCTTCACCTTATATTTTGGATGTAAAGGAAAATCAAGTTGTCCATTCTTAACTTGTATATCCATACCCATTTGAAAAGGATTATCACCTAATATAAAGACTTCTGAATTATTTGCATTAAGCTGTAGAGACTTCAACTTGTCATCCAATAATAACTTAATCAGTCCGTAATCGGCATTAATATCAACATTTCCATATAACTTCTGAAAAAACATATCTGTTCGTCTGGCATTCAATGATAGGTTTCCCCATAATTCAGTTCCGAGTAAATCCCCAAAAACAGATTCGATGATCATGTTTCCATGAATATTTTCCAATCCAACTTTACTAAATCTGCTATTAATTTTTATCTGACTATTCAAATTTTTTAAAGAAGCAATACCATAGTTATTCTTCAAATATACAGGACATTCGGCAGGAACTTTTATAAGATACACTACTTTTAAAATAGAAGTAGGTTGTTCACCTTCAACCATTAGATAGTTCCTGACATACAGATTATTTTTGACCCTTTGGATCATGTATTTCATCTTTTCTAAATCCTTTGTTGCCAATTCTCTATCTAAATTTTTTGCTGTAATCTCCATTTGTATCTGAACAATAGGTTTATCCCATGTTTCGATACTCACCTCTGCCTTTTCACCATCAATATTAAGGCTATAAGCCTCTTGATAAGGAAAAGATTTATCGATTCTTTTAGAAACTATTTTTACGTTGCTTTGGGCATTTAACCAAAAACCAAACGTAGTCAAAAGACTCATTGCAAATAAAAATCTAACTTCCCTCTTCATCATACATCTATATTAAATTCGTTGTGCCATATTTCGAATAATCCTTGTTTTTTCCAATTCAATTCTGCGTAATTGCTGCATAATATTATCGGAATTACCCATTCTTTTAATTATATTCTCCAATTCTGCTTTAGCAGACACTAAGTCTGTAAAATCATTCACTAAAGAACATGAATTTTCATTTGGATAATATTTACATTTTTTCACATATTCATCTAATACCTCATTTATTGATTCCTGATCTTCTTCTATATAACTAATGGTTTTAACCTGCGTATAACCTAATTGCGGGGTATTCGATGGTTTGTTATTAAACCAACTACCTAATCCAAAACCTATAGCTAAAAGAACTGTAGCTGCGACAGTCTGAACTACCCATTTCTTTTTAATAAGTCTCATTCTGGCAGAGGGGATATTTTTTTCAATTTTACCCCAAATATGCGGAGGAGCCATTCGTTCCGGAAGCTGATCAAGTAGAGGTTTTATGTTATTCTGATAATCCAAATCAAATTCAATTTTACTCCATAAATCTTTAGGAGGTAAATATTTTTGATTATCAAGTTTAATTTGATTGAAATCTTCCATAATTATCCAATTTTAGGAGAAATTAACTCCCTTAATCTTTTTTTGGCGTAAAATAATTGAGATTTTGAAGTTCCAACGGACACACCTAACAAATCTGCAACATCCTGATGAGTATATCCTTCGACTTCAATCAATAGAAAAACAGTTCTGTAACCTGAAGGCAGAGAAAGGATGGCTTTTTCGAGATAATCAATATCATGTGAAAAATGCAGATTAGTGGGTGATTCATCTACTTCGTTAATATCAAAAGACAACTCTTTTTTTTCTTTTTTTAGGATAGCCAAAGCTGAACGAACCACAATGGTTTTTATCCAGGCGCCTAAAGTAGATTCACCCCTAAAAGTATAAATATAATGAAATACGCGAACGAAAGCCTCCTGAAGAACATCGGCGGCTAATTCCTTATCCTTTGTTATTCTATATGAAATAGTAAACATAGCATTTGCATATCGATTATAAAGTAACTGTTGCGCCAGTCTGTCGTTTGCCTTACAAGCGGCAATAAGTTTCTGCTCTTCCATGAAAACAATACATCAG
>JBMLQR010000012.1:11916-19292 GCA_049241465.1 Saprospiraceae bacterium
AAAGGTCCTAATTTAAAACCAGCCAAAACAGGTATTTCAAGATATTGAAATTTTTGTTTTCCAACATTTACTACTGATTTTCCTACTTCCTTCCAGGTAACATCAAATGAATTGGAGTTAAAAACCAATTCCGGCTGTAAAAACAATGGACCTAATTTGACTCTGACAAGACCAGCAAAATGATACCCAAAATTTGAATTATTCAAAGCTAAGGAAAAAGATTGTTTGTCGGCAATGGCTAATTTCAAGTCGTCAATATCCATAGAGTTATTCAGTCCCAACCTAAATCCACCGCTTATAAATTGAGCATTTAGATATGTCATAGGGGTAAAAATGGCAAAACATAGAAATAAAAACAAGTACTTTTTCATAAAATTATTTTGTTAGGTAAATAATCCAATTCAAATAAATATGTAACCATAACGAAGGTTTAAGAAAAAATGTTACTTTTGGTGTAAAGTAAAAATGGAAAGCATGAAAAATATAATAGCAGAATTCAAAGGTAGTTTTCCAGATTTACAATTATGCCCGGAAACAAATCAGCCTGAATTTGCCTTCATCGGAAGATCTAACGTGGGAAAATCTTCGTTAATTAATATGATTTGTGGAAAAGAAGAATTGGCTTTAACCTCAGGGAAACCAGGGAAAACCCGAATGCTAAATTATTTCCACATAAACAATAAATGGTTTCTGGTCGATTTACCCGGCTATGGTTATGCTATTACTTCTAAAGCTATGAGGAAGGAATGGGAAAAAATGATTAGAACCTATTTGAGCAAGCGTGACAACCTTTATTGCACTTTTGTGCTTATAGACAGTAGGATACCGCCGCAGCAACTCGATATAGATTTGTTAAATTGGCTGGGAGAGGCAAGAATACCATTTGTTATCGTTTATACAAAAACGGATAAACTAAGTACGGAGGAATACGAAAAAAATACCCAGGCATTTAAAGATGCCCTATCCGAAACCTGGAATGAATTGCCTTTGCAGTTTCCTAGTTCTGCCAAAACATCTTCCGGTAAAGAAAACATCATAAACTATATAGAAGAGCTTGTTAAACAATATGAACAAGCCTATTGAATTATGGAAAAAAAAACACTTCCCGGTACCTATCCTCCTATTTTACCGGATATTAACGACTGGCCTATCTTTAAGTTAAGTGAAGACAGAAGATCATTTACTGAAGAATTAGAGCATTTCACGCTTGATAAAATGGAACATTTTCACAAGGAAAATCTTACCGATTTAATAGCGGAAACTATTTATTTAGAGAAAATAAGAATCAAAGAGGAACCATGGAAGGTGGACCCGCCCAACGAAAGACAATTTTGGTCCAGAATTAAGAAAAGATTGGTAAAATATTCCGTCGATAAAGATGAAAGCATAAGTGCTCAAAATAATACCTATCTTTTAAAACAAATAATTCACAGGTACGCACTTGAAATAGTAGGTACTTTCAGAATAAATACCTTCCTATTTGCAAGAAAATTTCTCACCTGGTTTTTTAATCAATTACTCCAGGCAAGTTTTTGGAAAATCAGGCTAACGGGTGGAAAAAAAAGACTCGTTCAAAAACTTATAGTTAAAGGTGACATTGACCATGTCAGAAGTTTAGCGCAAAAAGGTACTTTAATTATAGTACCCACTCATTTTTCTAATCTTGATTCGATTCTGATAGGTTATGTCCTTGATGCAGTTACAGGTTTACCCGCATTTTCTTATGGTGCAGGTTTAAATCTTTATAATACTGGTTATACCGCCTATTTCATGAATCGATTAGGAGCCTATAGAGTAGATAGAAGGAAGAAAAATAAAATTTATTTGGAAACCTTAAAATCTATGTCAAGTCTATCTATTCAAAGAGGAACTAATAGTATTTTCTTCCCAGGAGGCACTCGATCAAGGTCTGGAGCTATTGAAAATAAGTTGAAAATGGGTTTACTTGGTACGGTAGTTGAAGCCCAAAGAGCTATGATTCAGAGAAATGAAAATACCAAAATATACATAGTTCCCCTTATATTAAGCTACCACTTCGTTTTAGATGGCCAATCTTTAATAGACCAATATTTAAAACAACAAGGCAAATCAAGGTATTTTAAGGAAGGAAAAGATTATTCTGGCCTAACAGGCATCATTCGATTTATTTGGAAAATTCTATCGGAAGGAAACGAAATTACTCTTTCTTTTGGAAAAGCAATGGATGTTATTGGAAATCCAGTAGACCAGGAAGGAAATAGTAAAGATAAGTATGGTAACACCATAAATATGGCCGATTATTTTGTTTCTGAAGGTAAGGTTAATACTGATATACAACGAGAGACTGAATACACTGGATTATTGGCAGAAAATATTATTAAGCGGTTTCATTCTGACAATATTGTTTTAAGTAGTCACCTTTTAGCCTTTGCCGCTTTTGAAATACTTTGTAATGAAAATCCAAAATTGGATCTATTTGGTATTTTAAGATTACCAACAGATGACTATATTTTTGATTATACCGTTTTATCATCAACGGTAAATCAATTACAAAAAACACTAATTATATTTGCTGAGAATGGAAAGCTTATCTTATCTCCTGAAATTAAATCATCAATAGATGAATTAATAGCAGATGGAATTAAACATTTAGGTACTTTTCACATCAAGAAACCATTAAAAAGGAATACATCGGGAGAAGTTATCAGTGAAAATTTATATTTACTTTATTTTTACCATAATAGATTAACAGGGTATGGATTAGAAAAGTGGATTAAACCAGGACGAATAAATATATGAATTTTATAATATATGATTTGGAAGCTACCTGCTGGAACCAAGATGCATTTAAGCTACGGCCCCAGGAAATCATAGAAATTGGAGCACTTAGTGTAAATAATTTTGGGGAAATACAAGATACTTTTTCCTCCTTAATTAAACCAACTTTGTACCCTGACTTGTCTATTTTCTGCCAAGAGCTTACCAATATAACTACCCAGGACACCAATAAAGCACCCTTATTTCCTGTAGTTATAGAACGATTTTTAGATTGGGTAAATATAGAAGAAGATTATATGCTATGTTCCTGGGGACATTTTGATAAAAAAATGTTTATTCAGGACTGTAAACTTCACCATATTGGATCAGAATGGACTGATAATCATATAAATTTAAAACGACAATATTTAGATTTCAAAAAACTTAAACGTTCTGTAGGTTTGTCCCATGCTCTGGAAATAGATGGCTATGAATTCGAGGGAAATCAGCACCGGGCATTACCCGATGCTGAAAATCTGGCTGTTTTATTTGTTCACCACCTCGATAAATGGCAATACTAATTAATTATAATCTACAATGGAATATTTCCATGTTTTCTTTTGGGAGCCGACACTTTTTTATTCTTAAGCATGCTAAATGCTTTTATCAGTTTAATTCTTGTCTTATCTGGTTGAATAACTTCATCTATAAATCCCCTTTGTGCGGCTTGAAAAGGATGGGCGAAGGCAATTTTATATTCTTGTTCTTTTTGAATAGTCATTGCTTCAGGATCTTCAGCTGAGGCAATGTCTTTTTTAAAAATAATTTCTGCGGCCCCTTTTGCGCCCATGACAGCAATTTCAGCGGTAGGCCAGGCAAAATTCATATCGGCTCCAATATGCTTTGAATTCATAACATCATAAGCCCCCCCATAAGCTTTTCTGGTTATTACTGTAATTCTGGGAACAGTAGCCTCGCTGAAGGCGTAGAGTAATTTTGCTCCATGTATGATTATTCCATTCCATTCCTGATCAGTACCTGGTAAAAAGCCCGGTACATCAACTAAAACCAGCAATGGTATTTGAAAAGCATCGCAGGTCCTTACAAATCTGGCAGCTTTTCTAGATGCATCCGTATTAAGTACGCCAGCTAAAACCATAGGTTGATTTCCTACTATACCAATAGACATGCCAGCGATACGTGCAAAACCGACAATAATATTTTCAGCAAACAGTTCTTGAACCTCAAAAAATGAATTTTCATCCACAATTCCGTTGACAACATCTTTCATGTTATAAGGCTGATTAGCATTTTCAGGAATTATGGAGTTTAATGTTGAAGCAACTTCTGTACCAAGCGTAAAGGGTAAATCAACAGGTTTTTCCCAACAATTTTGAGGTAAATAAGACAACAATCTTTTTATTTTCCTCAGACAATCGACATCATTTTCCGCTGTAAAATGCGTTACCCCCGATTTGGATGCATGAGTTAATGCTCCCCCTAATTCCTCTGACGTAACCGTTTCATTGGTAACTGTTTTGACCACATTGGGACCTGTGACAAACATGTAGGAACTTTCCTCCACCATAATGGTAAAATCGGTCATTGCTGGAGAGTAAACAGCCCCTCCTGCACAAGGTCCCATGATAGCCGAAACTTGAGGAATCACACCGCTGGCACACACGTTTTTGTAAAATATATCAGCATATCCTCCTAAGGAAACTACCCCTTCCTGAATTCTTGCACCACCTGAATCATTCAAACCGATAATAGGAGCGCCATTATTCAATGCTAGTTCCATTAGTTTTACTATTTTTTCTGCATGAGTCTCTGACAGGGAACCTCCAAAAACAGTAAAATCCTGAGCATAAACATAAACTAAACGCCCATGAATAGTCCCATAACCCGTTATGACACCATCGCCATAATATATTTGGTCCTGCATACCAAAATCTGTACATCTATGGGTAACTAATTGACCAATTTCCTCGAAACTACCACTATCAACGAGAATATGAATTCTTTCTCTCGCAGTTAATTTACCTTTTTTATGTTGATCATCTATCCTATTTTGCCCCCCACCTAAATGAGCTATTTGAATGCGTTCTTCCAAAGATTTACTTCTGTTCATTATTGATTAATTATCTTCATTAAAAGTATATCGTAAAAATAAGGTTTATACTACCTAAAAACAGGGTAGTTTATATTATTTTTGAAATTATTTTTTAAAAAACCCAAAACAATGTCAAGTAATCTATTATCACAGCGAGTTGTAAGAATGGCCGAATCTGAAACACTTAAAATGTCACAGATGGCAAGAGAACTTAAAGCTAAAGGACACGAAGTTATAAATTTAAGTATTGGTGAGCCTGATTTTGATACACCTGACGCTATAAAACAAGTGGCAAAAGATGCTCTCGACGCAGGTTTTACAAAATATACGCCTGTCCCTGGGATTCCTGAATTAAGAGAAGCCATAAGTAAGAAATTTAAGGAGGAGAATAATTTAGATTATAAAGCAAGTCAGATTGTTGTTTCCAACGGGGCTAAACAGACACTGGCGAATATTTTTCTTTCTTTATTAGACCAGGATGATGAGGTTATAGTACTTGCTCCATATTGGGTTTCCTATTCAGAAATTATTAAATTAGCAGAGGGTAAAACCGTTTTACTAAAAGCGGGTATTGAAAGTGATTTCAAGGTTAGCGCGGAAGATATTGAAAAAGCAATAACCCCAAAAACAAAAGCTTTATTATTTTCATCTCCATGTAATCCAACAGGTTCTGTTTATCTCGAATCTGAATTAAAAGCTATTGCAGAGGTCATTAGCAAGCATCCCGGAATAATTATTGTAGCAGATGAAATCTATGAGTACATTAATTTTACCGGAAAACACATCAGTATTGGTTCATTTCCAGAGGTAAAAGACCAGACTGTGACGGTAAATGGCTTTTCAAAGGGATATGCCATGACAGGTTGGAGGTTAGGATACATGGGAGGACCTCAATGGTTATCTGATGCCTGCAATAAAGTTCAGGGACAAATCACCTCTGGTGCCAATTCATTCAGCCAGAAAGCAGCCACCTTTGCTCTTCAAACAAAATTACCTGAAACTGAATTAATGAAAACTGCTTTCTTGAAAAGAAGAGATATGGTTCTTCAATTACTTCAGGAAATTCCGGGCGTTAAGGTGAATCTACCCCTTGGTGCATTCTATATTTTTCCAGATATTAGTGCCTATTTTGGAAAAAAATCAGATAAAATGGAAATCAATAATGCCACTGATTTTTGTGATTATATTCTTCAGGAAGCCTACGTTGCCGTGGTATCAGGTGCAGCATTTGGTGCCGATGAATGCTTTAGAATTTCTTATGCAGCCTCTGAAGCTGAATTAAAAGAAGCGGTAGCCAGGATGGCACGTGTTTTAGCCCTATTAAAATAATACATGAAAATATCCCATTTACATCCTCCCATTGCCGCGACCAAACCTTCCGTTTTAGTTGCACATGGAGATGAAAGAATTGATTCTTACTTTTGGTTGAATGACCGAACGAATAAAGAGGTCATTGATTATCTGGAAGCTGAGAATGCTTATACAAAGCAGGTCCTGGCCCCTTATGATACATTGCAAAATGAGATTTATGAGGAAATAATAGGCAGAATTCAACAGAATGATTCCTCTGTTCCTTTCTTTCTGAACGATTATTTCTACCAGATTCGCTTTGCAGAGAATTTGCAATATCCCTTTTTATACAGAAGTAAATGGGAAGACTTTAGTGCGGAAACTTTGTTATTAGACCAAAATAAACTGGCAGATGGACATGCCTATTATCAATTATCCTCTTTTAATCCAAGTAATTGTAATAAATATTTGGTTTATTCAGAAGACACAGTGAGCCGCCGTCTTTATGATCTTAAATTATTAGATATAGAGTCAGGTGTTTTACAAGCTGATGAAATAAAAAATACGAATGGGGAATGCATCTGGTCAACAGACAATCTCTATTTCTTTTATGTTAAAAAGGATATAGACACGCTCAGAGATTATTGCGTTTGCCGACATAAACTGGGTACTTCCGAAAGTGAAGATGTAGAAATTTTTATCGAATCAGATGATACCTTTTATGTAAGCATTTCAAAATCTCGTTCTAATAAATTTTTAATCATACATTCTTCTCAAACCATATCAAATGAAGATTTGTATTTATCCTTAGATTCACCGCTTGAAGCACCACAGGTTTTTTCAGAAAGACAAACTAACATTGAATACCAAATAGATCATTTCAAGGATACTTTTTATATTCTGACAAATTATAAGGCGGAAAATTTTTGCCTTATGTCTTGTGAAGAAGGAAATACAAATATAAATAGATGGAATATGGTCATTCCTACTGATTCTTCTATTTTATTGGAACAATTCCTTCATTTTGATGAGTGTCTGGTGGTAGCACAGCGGCAACATGGGTTAACACAAATTAGGATTATATCCAATGTGGACGGTGATTCGCATTTGCTGGAATTTCCTGAAAATGCTTATATGGCTTCCATAGGTATGAATCCTAGCCATAGTTTACCCTTTGTCAGGATACAATACCAATCAATGAGTACTCCTTCGACAGTTTATGACTACGATTGGAAAG
>JBMLQR010000012.1:19392-20577 GCA_049241465.1 Saprospiraceae bacterium
ATTGCCCATATCAGAGGTGGTGAGGAACTTGGCCGACATTGGTACAATAATGGTAAGCTGCTGAATAAAAAGAATACTTTTTTCGATTTTATATCCTGTGCTGAATGGTTGATTTCAAATAATTATACCTCACCTGATAAATGTTTTGCTATGGGTGGCAGTGCTGGTGGTTTATTAATGGGTGCCATTTTAAATATGGCTCCTCACCTTTGGAAGGGAGTCATAGCAGCTGTGCCTTTTGTCGATGTAGTAACTACTATGTTAGACGATACTATTCCTCTTACAACTTTTGAATATGATGAGTGGGGAAATCCCAATGATCCAGTTTATTATCACTATATGAAATCGTATTCTCCGATAGATAATGTCAAAAAAATGGATTATCCAGCAATTTTAGTTACTACTGGATTACATGATTCCCAAGTTCAATATTGGGAACCTGCCAAGTGGGTGGCTAAATTAAGAGCTTACAAAACAGACCAAAATGTGCTCCTTTTGAGAACAAATATGGAAACAGGTCATTCGGGCGCGACAGGTAGATTTGCTCAACACAAGGAAACGGCTATGGAGTATGCTTTTTTAGTTTCACAATTAGAAAATAAATCATTTTAATTATTTAACTTCCACCATATTTAATAAATATGCTCACCTAAAAATGGTTAAGACCCGTACTAAGGCAAACGTTGAAGGCAGGTCTTAACTATTATATGACAGGTAGAAGATGAACCTTATATCATTCATTTATTTACTACCTTTTTAACACCTATAAAAGATTCTGAAAAATCACAATATCAATTATTAGAAAACTTATCCACAAAGTGCATTATCGGATTTTTATATTTTACCGAGGAAGCTAGCAGGTATTATATTAATTATACATCCCAATATGTCTCCAAAGCAGATTCTTTCACAAAGAATGATTCTTTTAAAACACATTTAAAAGTGTCCTTTGACATGATTGATATGAATTATCGAGAAATTTTCGATAAAAAATAAGTCAGACACCAAATCGGTTACAAATTGGGCATTTTTCGATAATATGTCCCCTGGCCGGACAGTAAGAACGGCCATAAAAGATAATCTGCAAATGAAGTTTATTCCAGATCTTTTTAGGAAAAAGCAGCTTTAAGTCCCTTTCCGTTTCCTCCACATTTTTTCCGGAGGTTAAACCCCAGCGGGTAGCTA
>JBMLQR010000013.1:0-4726 GCA_049241465.1 Saprospiraceae bacterium
GAATGATTTGCAGTAGTTCCCTGTCTGAAAAAATCTCTGAAATGCTGATAAAAAGGGTCGCCTGGTAGCGATGGAGGACCAAATTGTTGGAAAACAGGAATAGACCCTGTTCTGGCTAATCCATTGATTCCATGTGAATAAACCTCTTGAAGTAAAGGTACTTTATCTACTTCCTGTACACCATAACTGGTGGAATAATTAATCGCCGTTTTTCCCGCTTTTCCTTTTTTTGTGGTAATGATTACCGCACCGTTGGACGCTCTTTGACCATATAACGCAGTAGCCGCCGCACCTTTTAATATGTTGATACTTTCAATGTCGTCATTGTTTATATCAGCTGCACGGTTCGTGTTCATGAATTGCTCATTGTTATTCACCGCGTTCGTTCCCACAGATGGTAGTACATTTCCTGCATTGGTAGCATTGCTAATAATGATACCGTCAACTACAAATAAAGGCTGATTATCATTACTTCCACTTATGGAGTTAATACCTCTAATATTAATATTTGCACCAGCACCTGGAGAACCGCCAGCACTATTAATAGTAACACCCGCTACTTTTCCTTGCAGCGCATTCACCACGTTAGGTTGGCTGGACTGCATAAGTACCTCTGCCGTTACTTTTTGCGATCCATAGCCGAGGACCTTTTTCTCTTTAGCTATGCCAAAAGAGGTAACGACCACCTCATCAAGAGTCCTTCCTGCATCCAGGCTGACATTGATGATTAACTGACCGTTGATTGCAGTCTCTAATTTTTCGAATCCCACATAACTAAACTCCAAAGTACCATTTGCAGGTGCATTGGCTAAGGTATAATTACCCTCTAAATCTGTGGTGGTTCCAATGGAAGTTCCCTTGATGATAACGTTAACGCCTATTAAGGGCTCGTTATCCATACTTGATACTACCTTCCCTGAAACATTGATGTTTTGCCCTGATAGTTGTGTCACTAAGGCAAAAGCTAAAATGAATGGTAAAATAAACTTCATACTGAATAAATGTTTGATTAGTTAAAATCGTTGAAATGTAATAAGTTGAATGCCTCTGTAAAACAAATCACTTAGATAGTTAAAAGTAATACTTTCGATTTAATTATTACCTAAGTCAATGAATATTCATATTGTTTTTTAGTTTTTCCATGGTTTTTATGGCAAAATCTACTTCTTTGTAATGAGCCCGAAAAACTAAAATAGCCATTCTAATCCATAAAACGCCTTGGATAGTGGTTGAAGATACAAAAATCTGACCATCTGCATGTATCAATGCCAATAGTTTGGTGTTGGCTTCATTGGCATCGCCATCCTTTGGAACGTACCTGAAAAGGGAGATACTTAATGCGGGAAATGGGCCAACTTCAAATCCAGCGTTTTGAATTTCACGATAAAAATAATGGCTTAAATCAATTTTTTCTGCTAAAACTTGTCGAAAAGGAGAAATTCCAAACATAGACAAGGAAAACCAAAGCCGCATTCCCCGGAAATGCCTGGTTAATTCCGGGGAGTAATCAGCAGGCGATCGTTCATCCTGCCCTTCCATATCGTCTTGTAAATACGCCGCAGTGTAGTAATTAGACTTAAAAAGGTGTTCTGCATTCCGAACTAAAATCACACCTGAACCATAAGGCATAAACAGGCTTTTATGTGGATCCATAACAATGGAGTCTGCTTTTTCAATCCCTTTAAATTTGCTTCTTAACGCTTCGACTAAAAGGAAAAATCCACCGTAGGCGGCATCCACATGAAACCATATTTGATGATTAGAAGCTATGTCAGCCAGTCTGTTCAATGGATCAATAGCTCCTGTATTTGTCGTTCCGGCAGAGCCAATAAGAAGAAAAGGTATCAAACCAAGACGTAGGTCTTCTTTAATTATAGCCTCCAAAGCCTCTGGGCGCATACTGAATTGTTCATCCATCGGAACATAACGGATAACTGATTCCCCCATTCCGGCTAAGCGCAGTGCCTTTTGTACGCAGTGATGCGTTTCATCTGTTAAATAGATGACGGCTCTTTCAAAGTCTCTGGCTTTGAGTTCTTTATGATCTCTTGCAGCTATAATTCCTGTAAGATTGGCAATAGATCCTCCGGAAAGTAAACTTCCATGGCTTCGTTGACCATAACCAACTAAGTTACACATCCAGGATATTACCTGGTTTTCCATCCTGACAGCACCGGGATTTGCAAAATTTATTCCGCTGTAGCGGTTAGTAAGGGCACCTAAAAAATCTCCCCAAGCTGCCGTTTCAATGCCTCCTCCTGGAACATAGCCAAAGTGTTTGCCACTGCACGGATTAATGCCATTTTCAGTGACTGATTGATGAAAAACATCGAAAATCTGGTCTATTGGATAAGGATTTTCTTGAAATGGCATGGACGCTAACGCTTTTCCGGCATCTTCGTCCCCTAAATAGGCCTTCCCCTCGGGTAAACCATCTAAAAAGTGTGAGTAATAGTCTGTGACTTTTTTTATGAGTTGAGATCGGTCTCCAGGTTGGAGTGATAACAAGTCCGAAAAGTCCTTGGTAGGGTGAATGGAATTCATTTGGTTTTCATTTGGTTTTAAAAAGTTGGCTAAATTACAATCTTATTGTATTTACCTGTCACAAACCTTCTTAACCTGCAATTTATTTATTAACATTATGTATTTAAATCAACTATCAATATATTACCCACTTTTTAGTAACGATGAAAACAAAATGGCTTTTGTTGTTAATTTTGACAGCGAATCTTACCCCCACTTTTTCTCAAATACAGATGGAAATGAAAATTATTCCGTTAGATAAACCATGGTTTTTTCGACAGGCAGGAGAATCTGTCTGGTTAAATGCCTCCGTTCCAGGTACGGTTCACACCGATTTGATGGAAAATAATAAGTTGGAGGACCCCTTTTTTAGAACCAATGAAAAGGACGCTCAATGGGTAGATAAAGTTGATTGGGAGTATAAGGTTACTTTTCAATTGGATGAAACTTTGCAAAATGCAGACCATGTTTCCCTAGAATTTGATGGTCTGGATACCTACGTCGATGTTTATATAAATGGAAACCTCCTTTTCTCAGCAGATAATTTTTTCGTTGCCTGGCAGGTTGATATAAAACAATATCTCCGCGAAGGGGATAATAATCTTAGACTTTATTTCCATTCTCCTACAAGGGTTGGTTTGGAAATGCTCGATAATCATGGGTATGATTTGCCAGCCTCTAATGATCAATCTGAAAATGGGGGATTGGGAAATAGCAGAGTAAGTGTTTTTCTTAGAAAGCCCGGTTATCATTTTGGTTGGGATTGGGGTCCCAGATTAGTCAGTTCGGGTATTTTTAGAGAGGTAAGGCTTCGTGCCTGGTCTCATGCTAAGCAAAATGATCTTTACATAAAGCAACTGAAACTAAGCGATTCTTTAGCCGAATTGGAAAGTATATCCGAATTGGTCGTGGCATCATCGGGTGATTATACCCTAGAATTATGGTCCAATGAAGAAAAACTTGCCTCAACGTCAATATACCTGGAAAAAGGGGAACATAGCGTAGTGCAACCATTCATCATAGAAAATCCCCAGCGATGGTGGACTCATGATCTTGGAACGCCATACCTATATCATTTTGACTTAAAATTATTTCACAAAGGGCTGTTGCTGGATGTACAAAGTAAAAAAATAGGTCTTAGAACCATAAAAATAGTTCAGGAGCCTGATAAAGACGGTGCCTCTTTTTATGTGGAACTCAACGGAAGACCCATTTTTGCAAAAGGAGCCAATTATATTCCCTCCGATGTATTTATTCCCCGGGTTACTGACCAGCAATATCAATGGCTCATTCATTCAACAGCTAATGCGAATATGAATATGCTGCGGGTTTGGGGCGGTGGATTTTATGAAAATGATATTTTTTATGACCTTTGCGATGAATATGGTATCCTCGTTTGGCAAGATTTTATGTTTGCTTGCAGTATGTTTCCCGGTGATGCCGATTTTTTAAGAAGAGTTAAGGAGGAGGCTGTTTATAATATAAAGAGGTTGCGAAATCATCCCTCCATCGCTTTGTGGTGTGGTAATAATGAAATAGATGTGGCCTGGTCCCAATTTAAAGAATTTAAAGGCTGGGGCTGGAAACAAAAATATGGACCTGAGAAAAGAAAGCTGATCTGGAAAGCCTATGAAGATGTTTTCCATAAATTGTTACCAGAAATGGTCCAACAGTATCATGGAGATTCTTTTTATTGGCCCTCATCACCTTACTATAAAGAAGGTGATCATGCTTCTAAAAATACGCCAGCAGGAGATATTCACTATTGGGGAGTGTGGCATGAACAACACCCTTTTGATGATTTTTACAAATATATAGGTCGGTTTATGAGTGAATACGGCTTCCAATCCTTTCCGGAATGGAGAACCGTTGCTTCTTACACTATTCCTGAAGATTGGGATATTACCTCAGAGGTTATGGCTGCCCACCAAAGAAGTGGTATAGGGAATATGAGAATTAAAAAATACATGGAGGATCATTATCAGATTCCTGAAAATTTTGCTCACTTCCTCTATGTTGGCCAATTATTGCAAGCCGAGGGTATTCGAACGGCTATTGAAGCGCACAGGCAAGCTATGCCTTATAATATGGGCTCTCTCTATTGGCAATTAAACGATTGCTGGCCTGTAGCCTCCTGGTCTGGAATGGATTATTTTCAGCGTTGGAAGGCTATGCACTATTTTGTTAAAGCTGCTTTTTCACC
>JBMLQR010000014.1:0-1032 GCA_049241465.1 Saprospiraceae bacterium
CTGCCATTTTCGCCAACGGCATTGTAGAAATGATAAACAACGCCCTTCCATTTAACTACCCAGGGCTTATGCGCATACGTTTTATCGTACTTTTCGGAAGGTGCTATCAAATCTGGACCATTCCAGTCTGTCCAGTGGATGAGATCATAAGAACAGGCAAATCTTTCAAAAGCACCAGGTTTCCAGAAGGCGCCAAAATAAAACATGACATAGATATTCCCAATTTGAGCTATTTGAGCATCACCACAAATTCCTTTGCCTTTGGTAATCACAGGATCTTTCCCAAACCGTTTCCAGTGAATCATATCCCTGGAAACCGCCATACCAATACTTTCATAGCGGGCCGTATCCCCTTTTGCGTTGTAATACATGACAAAAGGGTAACCGGTATGCTGTTTTTGATCCCTTATAACCAGACTTTTGTAAATAGTCTTATTTTCAAACCATCTGGCATCGTCATCATCAGGTGAAAGAATAGGTTTATGATTGCTTTCCCATATTTTCGGTTTCGACACTACGGGAGAGGTGGCCAGACCAATTTTCAGGGTACCCGATTCATAGCCTGCCGTATTTCCCCCCAGATAAGTCATCCAGTATTTGTTCTGATATTTTTCCACGGCATAGTCTCCTTCCCACTGGGTATTCACTAGAGAAACATAACCCGCTTTTTGATTAGCGTCCCAGGTATTTTCTGAAAATGACATTATTTTCCCTTTTGGTTTCCAGTTCAGGAGGTCATCACTTTCCGAGAGCCACGTTTCATAACCTTTCCCATCAAAAACAATATAGGTCATATACCATCGCTTATTTTTACGGAAAATAGTAGGGCTGTCCACCAATTTGTTTGTATCAGGATGCTTAAAAACCACCCCATATTTGAACGGCGTTTTTATCTCATTATAAATGCGTTCCATTTCTTCCGGAGGCACTTCGTTGTTTGAGCCATCTTTCACCAAATTTCCGGCGAACAAAAAACTAAGAATAAAAAGCAGGATATATTTCATGGTATAAAAAGTATGTTGAAGTCATCAG
>JBMLQR010000015.1:0-3555 GCA_049241465.1 Saprospiraceae bacterium
ATATCCCCGTTGCCGCTTTAGCCGCTTGCTCTGTTGAATCGGCTCAAGGAAATGCGGTCTATTACGCTATTAAAGATGACGATGCTTTATATATTTTCAAAGAAAATGCAAATAGCAAAATATATACGGAGCATCTGATTGTTCCTCTTATGTGATAAGATGTTCATTTCAAATATAATTACAAGAGGCCATCAAAAAAGGTAGCCTCTTTTTTTATATACAATGGGGAAGTAGTACCGCCTGGGCCTAAAGGGTATATTAGCCATTTTTTGCCGCCTGGGGCATAATGGTCACAATAGACATGCGACCCATAGGGTCAGACCATGAAAAGTGAAAATTTGTATTAAAATTACAAGGGCATAGCCCTGCTATCTTCATAACTCTCTACCGTCGGGTCATCATTTAGAACAAGTCACCTCATAAAATTAATACCCTGCCACGCCGCCATCAAAGCTGCGAGAATCGGCCGCGCCATATCTTATTTTTGTAGTGGGATCTATATAAATGCCCATGGCTTGCCCTTGTTTACCTCTTGAAACCGATGGATGTCCCATGGCCTCATATAGTTTTTTCGTGTCTGGTGAAAATCCCCAACCTTCCATTGACGTCTGGTCGGGTAACCATTGATGGTGAATACGAGGTGTTTCAATAGCCTCACCTATGTTCATACTATGATCAATTACATTTAAAATAACCTGTAAAACAGTGTTAATAATGGTACGACCTCCAGGAGAACCAATCACCAAAACAGGTTTACCGTCCAATGCAACAATGGTAGGCGTCATACTTGAAAGCATTCTTTTATGAGGTGCTACCAAATTAGGCGGGGTACCGACCTGACCTTTTCTGTTAGTTACGCCAGGCACTGGATTAAAGTCGCCCATTTCATTATTCAAAAGAAAACCAGTTCCATCGGCCATTAATCTTGACCCATAACTATATTCCAGTGTATAGGTAACAGAAACCGCATTTCCCCAGGCATCTACCACTGAAAAATGGGTCGTTTCATCACTTTCCTTAGGCAAATAAAGAGACCCAAAAGCAGCACTATCACTTTTTGATGCCTTATCCATTTGAATGGAAGCGGCCAATAATTCAGCATAATCCTTACTGATTAATTTTTCTATGGGCATATCCTTATTAAAATTTGGATCACCGATATACTGGGCTCTATCGGCAAAAGCTCTGCGCATCACTTCCGTAAGAACATGCAGATATTCAGCACTATTGGGACCCATTTTCCGCAGGTCATATTTTTCCAGCATATTCAGCATTTCCATAATAGCCACGCCACCTGAGCTAGGTGGAGGCATACCGATAATATCGAAACCTCTATAATTTCCAATGATAGGTTTTAGTTCCTCTGCTTCATAATTAGCCAAATCTTTGGCTGTTATGATACCCCCATGTTTTTTCATATAAGCCTCCAGTAAAGCAGCAGTTTCTCCTTTATAAAAACCGTCCCTTCCTTGTAATTGAATTCGTTTCAGGGATGCTGCCAAATCAGGTTGTTTCCAAAGCTCGCCTGGCGTATATAAGTCTGTGCCATTTTTAAGAAAAGCTTTTTTGGCTGCGGCAAATACGGGCTGTTTTTGTTTTTGAAAATAGCTTAGAATATCTTGCATGTCCCAGGTAGAAGGAAAACCCTTTTCTGCCAGTTCAACAGAAGGTTTCACCAAATCGGCCCAAGGTTTAGATCCTAGTTTTCCATGCGCCATCCATAAGCCAGCCACTGTGCCGGGCACACCAACGGAAAGAGGGCCTTCATGATTTGAATTATCTTTAATCTGACCATTTGCATCGAGATACATTCTTTCAGAAGCCGCCTGAGGCGCTTTTTCGCGAAAATTAAAGGTAGTGGAAGTACCATCAACACCGTGATATACTAAAAATCCTCCACCGCCAATGTTACCGGCAGAAGGAAGTGTTACTGCCAGTGCAAAAGCCGTAGCAATGGCAGCATCAACGGCATTTCCTCCATTTTTAAGCACCTGCATACCAGCTTGGGAAGCCAGATAATGACTGCTTACCACCATTCCCTCTTTTGCCGGGGCGGGCATACGACCATGTTGACCACTCAGCGTATTTAAAGGGAAAGCAAGGACTACGCTAATTATCCAAAGGCTAAAATTAATTTTCGTCATCATCTTTTTAAAATTACTTCTCTAATGTATGCTAAAAATACCTAAATTAGGAAAAATCTAATGTACTTTTATTTATTTACTAGCGCAACCAATTTTTTGAATGAAATGGCTACCTCTACTTTTACTTTGCATTTTACCACATATAACGCAATCTATGCATAAATTTCCACCTGAATTTTTATGGGGTACCGCCGCTTCGGCCTATCAGACAGAAGGTAATAATATCAATAACGATTGGTACCATTACGAGCAAATAGAGGCTAAAAAACCTGAAAATAAGAGAAAATTAGCTGGAATTTGTGGTCAGGCAACCATGCAATGGCAAAATTATGAACAAGATTACGATTTAGCTCAAAAAATGGGCGTAAAAATTCATCGTCTTTCCATAGAATGGTCCCGCATTTTTCCAACCCCTGACAGACCCGATGAAGAAGCATTAGCCATTTATAAAAAACAATTGGTCAGCCTTCACCAACGGGGTATAAAAACCATGGTTTGCCTTCACCATTTTACCATCCCTATCTGGGTGCTGCAAAAAGGAGGCTTCCTGAACAGAGAATATTTTCTAAAGCAATTTCAACAATATCTGGAAGTTGTCATTCCCTATCTTGCCGATGAGGTGGATTATTGGCTACCGATCAATGAGCCCAACATAGTTCCTTCTGCATCCTATCTGATAGGTATGTTTCCCCCTTATAAAAAAAATATTTTCCAATACCTGAGAGTTTATCGGCTGATGATTGAAATGCATGCTGCTGCGTATCATGTGATTAAAAAACACGATAAGCAAGCGCCGGTTGGCGTCGCTTTTGCCTATATGCACTTTCAACCGTTCAATGCAAAGAACAAATGGCAACAATTCTTAAGTTATTTGTCTGACAAATGGGCAAACAGGATATTCTTTGAAGCCGTTGTCAACGGACGTTGGTCATTTCCCCTTGGTTGGGGAGCTGCCGCACCTGAAGTTAAAGGGACACTCGATTTCACTGGATTAAATTACTATACAACGCTCTATTTGAAAAATACAGGTCCGGTACCTTTCAAAAAAGGGGATGTGATAACAGACATGGGCTGGGTCGTTTATCCTAAAGGGATCTATGCCATTCTACATCAGCTATTTAAAATAACAAATAAACCTATTATCGTCACTGAAAATGGTACCGCTACAACAGAGGAATCGTTCCGGATTGATTATTATAAAAGTCATTTAACTGAAATTCATAAGGCTATGTCGGAAGGAGTACCTGTGAAGGGATATATGGCCTGGAGCCTGACCGATAATTATGAATGGCAACATGCTTATTCCAAAAAATTCGGATTAATTTCTGTGGATCCCATTTCAATGGAAAGAACCTTGAAAAAAAGTGGCTGGTGGTACAAGGAAGTGATTGAAAATAATGGATTTTAAGTA
>JBMLQR010000016.1:0-2060 GCA_049241465.1 Saprospiraceae bacterium
TCTGGATAGTACAGGAAAAATTATCCCCAGAAGTGACGAAGATTTGAACTTATCCTTGCAGCTATCTATTGGCTTTAGCTTTTAGAATATATTTTTAAATCCAAGGTGTATTTTGGGCGTGGCGCTACTTAAAGGCTGAGAATTGTTTGAACCTACCGCAACACTTATACCAAATAAGCCTGCGGTAGTTTCGATATTAAGGCCTGCGCCCAGTCCAAATGGTCTATCATTTACGGCTATGCCTTCCTTCATTTCTGTAAGGAATGATTGGTTAAAAAAGGTATAGATATAGGAATTTTTACTAATCAGAAGGCGGTAAGCTACTGTTGCCAGCATAAATTGGCGCACTAAAAAAGCCTCTTCATCGAATCCGCGTAAATTTTGATTTCCACCAAGTCGAAATAATTCGTTGCTAAGTAGCTCACCACTACCTCCGAGGTATCCAACCATTCCGTTGGTCTGAATCGTACTATTTTTTCCTATTGGAATGAAATAACTACCCTCAGCATGAACTCTGTATCGTGCCTGATTTTTAAACTCATTATACTTTTCTGAAAATCCCAGGGCAACAATTCTGGTATTTTGAATGATTCTGCGATTACCAGCGGTAATTCGAGTTTGTAATAACCACCCTGAACGAGGATTCAATGCGTAATCTGTTCTATTAAAAGAGAAAGAAAATCCAATGCCAGATTGTTTCATATCGAGTTGGTCTGGAAGTTTATTCGATTGCAATAATTTTTTTTCATCAATACCTATGAGGCGGCTATTATTCGATTCGAGATGAATTTGCCAGTAATCTCCGCCACGGAACTGGAAAAGAAGGCCTACTGACTGTTCTACATTAAGAAATGAGGTATCGCGTTTGTATAAATCGGCCCGCCAGTCGAGTCCCAGGGGAGAACCTAATAAAAAAGGGTATCGGAGCGCCATTTGCAGCCGCTGTGTTTCTGGCCTTAATCTTTCAAATTGAATATAAAGCCTTTCCCCACGACCGAAAGAATTCAGGAATTCGCCCTCAAGAGTACCTGTTAACAAGGTACCTCCGGCATTGGTAGAAGCTCCCGGTAATAATCCAATCAAAAAATCGAATCGACTGGCCGATTTTTTCTTCATAGTAAGCATCCAGCTTACCTTTTCGCCTGAAAGGACAGGTTTTGCATCAATGAGTTCCACATAAGGAAGAGCAGCTATTCTTGTCGTCATTTTTTCCAGCATTTCTGTGGAAAATGCCGCCCCCTTTTTTAAATCGAGATAGCGAAAAAGAAAAGAAGTCGCCAAGGGTTTATCCCCTTTTAAAAGAATAGAATCAAATCGTATGAATGTGCCAAAATCTACCTCTATCTGTACGTCTAATGCCCCATTTTCAGTTTTTAAAATATGGAGCGCCGTGCGGGCAAAAGGATAGCCCTGAGTGTTTAGTAATGCATTTATTTCTCCTAACAGCCCATTCCGACGAACAATTGTTGCTGGTTTTCCAATATTTTTTTTGATTATGGCTTCCCATTTTCCAACCTCAAACAGAATGGATGAATGAGCTATATCTGGAAGAGGCTTTTGTATTGCGCGCCAATAATAGCGTGGTCCCTGATGGATAAAAAGGTATATTTTATCTTCAACAGACTTTATGCTGTCAACGGAAAATTCTAAAAAACCTTCATTGTGCATACTATCGGTAAGCACTTTTATATAAGCGAGTGGTTGAATATCAATCTCAATAGATTGATTTTGAATAAGTACTCCCTCCTTATTTATCTGTTGTAAAACTATCTGAGCAGACGACGATGAGACGGCCAAACAGAGGAACAAAAAGGGAAAACAAAGGGGAAATCGCATATCGATATAAAATTATTGCATCATGTAAAGGTAAGGGATTTTTAATTGTATGACCATCTGCTTTAACACGCCGGTGGTTTTCTACATTCCCTTATTAAAGTTTGATAGAAAATCATTCAACCTTTTTATTGAGGTATTTCAAAAATTCAAATTGAACGTATACCCATTTTATCCTATTCGTTTCAATATTAATGAGCTTGCCGGGGTATATTTTCCAGTCAAAA
>JBMLQR010000016.1:2160-9317 GCA_049241465.1 Saprospiraceae bacterium
TATCCTATTCGTTTCAATATTAATGAGCTTGCCGGGGTATATTTTCCAGTCAAAAATACATTAAGTAAAATTTTGATCTTGATAGGTTTATTCTCGCTGCTGATATTTTTAGAGAGTTTTACTAACATAAGATAATCAAACAAATAAGTGTATAAAAAGATAGCTGGAAAATAACTCCGAAACTTCAGTAGCGCCTAAAGATTAGTTGCGCTGTACACCTAAGCAAAATAAATTAAAACATTTTGTTTTAATTCACCTATTATTAAACTTTTTGTTTTATATTTACCTAGTTTTAATAGCTATCCTTCCTATGTATTTAAACTGCCACACTTATTTTAGTCTTCGCTACGGGATCATGTCACCGGAGGAGCTAGTTAGTTATGCTATAGAAAACGACATTAAAACATTGGTATTGACTGACATCAATAATACGAGTTGTGCCGGAGAATTCATAGATAGTTGTCAAAAAGCGGGAATAAAGGGCTTATTGGGTATCGACTTTCGGAATGATTCTGGAGAATGCTTATACATTGGAATAGCACGTAATCGGGAGGGATTTAGTGAATTAAATACATTTTTAACTGACTTTTCGATGAAACGCAAGGCATTACCCCTTTTGCCTCCTGTTTTTTCAAATTGCTGGATTGTCTTCCCCCGCCTGGTAAAGCCCATTGAACAATTCCGGGAAAACGAATTTTTAGGTATTCGCCGGGAGCATATTGCCCGATTATTCAGGCATCCAATCAGAGCCTATTCCCATAAATTAGTAGCGCTTAGTCCTGTTACATTCCGGGATGATGAAGACTATCAGGTTCATTTACATTTACGGGCTATTGATAAAAATAAATTACTGACACATTTACTTCCCAAGGAGGCTGGTTCAAAGGATGATAAAATGCAGGAAACAGCCTTGGTGGAAGAACCCTATTTAGTATGCCCGGACATAATAAATAACACCTATAAATTATTGGACTCATCATCTATTAGTTTAACGAAAGGGTTAACGGTTAACCGATTACACTTCACAGGTAGTATGGAAGGTGACTATGCCTTGCTTGAAAAACTGGCCCAATCGGGTTGCCAGCGCAGATATGGTGAATTGACCGCTGCACGCGATCGGATGAGACAAGAAATGAAGGTCATTCAAACCCATAGATTCTGCGCTTATTTTCTTATCACCTGGGACATTGTACGCTATGCGCGGTCTGCCGGCTATCATCATGTTGGGCGAGGTAGCGGTGCCAATTCCATTGTTGCCTACTGTTTGGGGATCAGCGACGTTGACCCCCTTGAGTTAAATCTGTATTTCGAACGATTTATCAATCCGCATAGAACATCCCCACCCGATTTTGATATTGATTTTTCATGGGATGAACGGGATGATATCACCGATTATATTTTCAAAAGATATGGACAACAATATGTTGCATTATTAGCCACATACAATACTTTTCAGCGAAAAGCAGCCATTCGGGAGTTGGGAAAAGTATATGGTCTGCCCAAGGGAGAGATTGATAAATTAGTTATAAAACAAGAACAAGGAGCGCCGCACCGGCATGAATTGGAACCGACCATTATGTATTACGCAGAACGTTTACTAGACAAACCCAATCATCTGTCGATACATGCTGGTGGTATTCTTATCAGTGAAGAACCCTTATCCTATCATACAGCATGCATGCTCATGCCTAAAGGTTTTCCTGTTACACATTTCGATATGCACCATGCGGAATCTCTTGGGTTTCATAAATTTGACGTCCTAAGCCAACGAGGATTGGGTCATATCAAGGATGCCGTCTCCCTGATACGTCAGAGACACAAACAAGATGTTGATATCCATGATATTAAGTTGCTAAAAAATGATCCTCAAAGCATTGCCTTATTGCGCTCAGCAAAATGCCTGGGTTGCTTTTATATAGAATCTCCGGCCATGCGTGGCTTACTACGAAAATTACATTGTGATAATTATATCCATTTGGTTGCTGCCAGTTCTATTATCCGTCCTGGTGTTTCCAGCTCAGGCATGATGAAAGCGTATATACAAAGGACACACGACCCCTGCGGTTTTACTTATCCGCATCCGGTTTTTGAGGAACAGCTAAGTGAAACGTATGGCATTATGGTATATCAGGAAGATGTGATGAAAATTCTGCATCATTTTGCCGGACTGGATTTAGGGGAAAGCGATGTAGTGAGGCGCATTATGACAGGAAAAAAATTAAAAGATGACACATTAGAACGTTTGAAGGAAAAATACTTCAAGCAGTGTGAACAACGGGGCTATCCTGAAACATTAGCGATTGAGGTATGGCGGCAAATTGAAAGCTTTGCAGGATATTCCTTTTGCAAAGCCCATTCGGCCAGTTTTGCTGTAGAAAGTTTTCAGAGTTTATATCTCAAAGCCCATTTTCCCTTGGAGTTCATAACAGCGGTCATCAATAATTTTGGAGGATTTTATCCTACGGAATTTTATGTTCACGAAGCAAAAATACTGGGTGCTCATGTCCAGGCTCCTTGTGTTAATAATAGCCAGTATATGAGTGCTTTAGTAAATAAAAATGATTTATATCTTGGATTTATCCACTTGAAGGAATTAGAAGCTCAAACAGCTCAAAAAATTGTAACGCAAAGAGAAAATCACGGAGTCTTCCGCGATTTCGCAGATTTCGTTGAACGGGTGCCCTTAGGACCTACCCAACTTGACCTATTAATCAGAATTGGTGCCTTTCGTTTTTGCGGTAAGAGCAAATATGAATTGTTTTGGGATAAAAATGCCCTGGTAACTGCCGTAGGGGAACAAGATAATCACTCTCTGTTTTCTGAAACAGATCATCAATCAATACACGTTCAAAACACAGCAAATGAAAGTTTTTCATTTGCCTCCATGCTTTCTGTTGTAAAGGAAAACGAGCTAAGTCAATCTTTTGACGAACTGGAATTATTAGGCTTTCCGTTATGCAACCCCTTTGATTTAGTTGAGGACACCAACCCTTTAAACGATACTATTCTTGCCAGGCAAATGGTTAGTTTTAAAAACAAACCTATCAGAATGGCGGGATATTTCGTATGTTCAAAATCCTTAACAACCATAAAAAAAGAAAGAATGGCTTTTGGAACATGGATAGACAGGGAGGGGAATTATTTTGATACTACTCATTTTCCAGAACAATTATTGAGACACCCATTTCGTGGAAAAGGTGTATATATGATAGAGGGAAAAGCGGCAGAAGAATTTGGTTTTTTCAGCCTGGAGGTCTCAAAAATGAAACGACTTCCCTTTTTAGCCGATGAAAGATTTGTCAGTTAAGAAATGTCCTTAAAAATCTGCAAACTAAAAGCCAAATAAATGAGAAAGTTCAAACACCGCATAAGTCATTATAAAACCCCAACCTAATGCCATGACGGTCATCCACAAGAAAATTTTATACTTTTTTTCCCCGAATGCATTGGCAATTAAAGCTCCCCCTATAGGAGAAAGAATGACAGGCGTAAGGAACGAAACCCCCATAATACCATATTTGCTCCATATCCTAACTTTTCTTCTGTTTGCCACTGTAAACAATTTACGTTTTTTACCGAAACGAGAAAAAACTTTAGATTTAAAGAAATGGAAAAATAGGGTAATCAACACGACACTTATCATCATTCCGAAGGCAGTAGCTAAGGCAGTATCTATTTTAGTTAAACCAAGAGCGAGCCCTTCGAAAGGACCGAAAATAAACTTCACCATACTGGAGACAATAACGGTAAGATATTTCAGAAAAGGATTCAAATCCACGGCTTTTATTTAATAACCAATAATAGTATTTATTCCTAAATTGTTTTGAAAACGGTTAACTTTAACAAAGTTATCACTAAGCAATATAGTTATTATGAGCCATATTGCTTTATAAAAAACCTAAAATATTTTCTATGCGTCTCTACCATTACATTCTTGCTCTGTTTATTATTTCCATTACCTTTTTATCTATTCTTTCTGGTCAGGTTTCTCTTCAAAACATCGAATGGCGAGGTATTGGCCCCGCCAATCCAGGGGGAAGAATTGTTGATATTGAAGCGGTAGAAAAAGATTTCAAGCAAGTATTTATAGCTACAGCGAGTGGAGGTGTATGGAAATCGAACAATGCGGGAACCACCTGGGAACCTATTTTCGATCGTTATGCGACGGCTTCCATAGGTGATATTGCCTTATTTCAGCCCAATCCAAAGATTGTTTGGGTAGGGACAGGAGAAGCCAATAATCGCAATTCAGTTAGCTGGGGGAATGGCGTTTATAAATCAACAGATGGAGGTAAGAATTTCGTAAATGTAGGTTTAGAAAATACACAACAAATAGCACGCGTTCTCACCCATCCTTCAAATCCTCTCATTACCTATGTTGCCGCTATCGGACCCCTATGGAGTGACACTGCGGGAGATAGAGGTCTGTTCCAGACAAAAGATGGAGGACAAACATGGACAAAATTAACGACTGGATTACCTGTTCAGCCAGGTTCAGGTTGCACAGACATTGTTATGGATAGTAAAAATCCATCTATCTTATATGCTGCCTTCTATGAAAGGCTTCGAAAACCTTATATTTTCAATAGTGGGGGTAATCATGGTGGTATTTTCAAGTCAACCGATGGAGGCAAGAATTGGGTAAAATTAACTCAGGGACTTCCCGGAGGACCCACCGGACGTATTGGATTGGCTAGCTATAGGAAAGATTCCCGTATTTTAATAGCCCTGGTAGAAGCGGAAGCATCTAAAGATTTATCCAAACCAGGGTCTGGCTTATACCGTTCTGAAGATGGCGGAAAATCATGGAAATACATCAACACCTATAATAACAGACCGTTTTACTATAGTCAAGTTGCCATAAATCCTCAGGACGACCAAAAGGTTTATGTCATGACTACCCGTTTTATGGTTAGTTCAGATGGTGGGAAAACATTAAAAGACGGAAGTCAAGATCAGGAGGTACATGGCGATTTTCATGCCATTTGGCTGGACCCCTATCAACAGGATCGATACTATTTAGGTGCAGATAAAGGGGCTTCTCTCACTCATGATCATGGTCAGGCCTTTCAATTATTTGATAATTTACCCATTGCGCAATATTACAGAATTGGAGTTGACATGCAGGAGCCTTATATGATTTACGGTGGATTACAAGATAATGGTTTCTTTGCTACGGCAAGTTTTTCAAGAGATGTAAGGGGCATTTTAAATGATGCCTCATGGAAAGTCCACTGGGGTGATGGTATGTATGGTGCGGTTAATCCCTATAACTGGAGGGAAGTTTACACAGGAAGTGAAAATGGAAGTTATAACCGGTATGACCCACTCACCCATGCACTTACGGATATTCAACCCAAACCTGCCACTATACTTAATTATGAGAAAGTCAATCCCGTACCAACTATTCCAGGCACACCTGTTTTTCGGTATAACTGGTCAGCACCATTAGTCCTCTCTCCATTAGATCCTAAAACCGTATTTTTGGGGTCGAATTATCTCTTCCAAAGTAAAAATGGAGGACAAACCTGGCAAATTATCTCCCCGGATCTGACAACCAATGATCCGAAGAAAATAGCTGCAGGAAATAATGGGGGAATTACCCCCGACAATACAGGGGCCGAAGACCATTGCACCATTTTTACTATTTCCCCCTCTCCTATTGACGCTGGCCTAATTTGGCTTGGAACCGATGACGGAAATGTGCAATTGACGTTAGATGAAGGAAAGAACTGGATAAATGTACGAAATAATTTTCCAAATGTACCCTCATTTACCTGGGTTACCCAAGTGGAGGCTTCTCATTTTGACCCCGCTGTGGCATATATCGCTTTTGACGGACATCGGGACAATATATTTAAACCTTTTGTGTTTAAGACGATGGACTTTGGAAAAACGTGGATTGACATTGCTTCAAATCTACCTGAAAATGAAGTCATTCGCGTGATTCGCGAAGACCCAAAAAATAAATCTTTACTTTTTTTGGGCACTGAAACCGGGGTTTGGTATTCCTTGAATGCAGGAAAAGAATGGTACAGACTAAACGAAGGCATGCCTACCGTCTCCGTTTATGATTTGGTCATTCATCCCCGTGAAAATGATTTGATTGCAGCAACCCATGGAAGAAGTTTATTTATATTAGACGACATTTCTCCCTTACAACAATTAACACCAACCATTGCTGCCGGGAAAGCCTGGTTATTCCATCAGAAACCAGCCATCCTTTGGGCTAATAAGAGTAGAGGTGCCCAAAGAGGACATTTTTGGTTTGCGGGAAAAAATCCGGCCAATATCAAACCCATTACCTCTCTACCCCGTGCTGTTTTTGAAAATGGAGCACTCATTCATTTTTATCTTAAGGATACTTCTGAACCTGCATCCATTCAAATAACGGATAAAAGCGGAACGCTAAGCACAACGCTCCCTGTGGAAAACAAAACGGGTATCCAACGAATTAGATGGAACCTGAAATTTGACAAAAAAGAAGCACTTCCCGGCCTTTATCGGATTACCTTAAAAGTAGGTTCGGAGAGTTATCATAGCTCCTTGGAGGTTAAAGAGGATCCACTGCTTCAATTGACAGGAAAAACAAATTGATTAATAGCCCTACCTCTAATTTGAATCACGGATTTAAAGGATTAAGAGATTTTACTGTTTTATTGTGGTACTTGTAGTACTTACAGTACTAATCGTTTAAATGTAAGAGATTTACTTCCAAAATTGATTAATAGCCCTACCTCTAATTTGAATCACGGATTTAAAGGATTAAGGGATTTCACTGTTTTATTGTGGTACTTGTAGTACTTACAGTATTAATCGTTTATATGTGAGAGATTTACTTCCAAAATTGATTAATAGCCCTACCTCTAATTTATATGCTTTCAAATAATTGAGTACTTGCGCCAAATGTACATCTTCAAGTTGGATCATGGCTTTTAATTCCACCAATACTTTGCCTTCAACTACAAAATCAGCACGTCTTCTACCTATGGGCTCGGATAAATCTTTGTAGAAAATATCTTGTTCAATTTCTCTGGCAAAATCCAAACCTTTTTCCTTCAATTCCCATGATAAGGCTCTTTGATAAATAAACTCTTGAAAGCCGTTACCCAAAAACTTGTGAACTTCAAATGACGCACCAAGTATTTTTTCTGTTA
>JBMLQR010000016.1:9417-13282 GCA_049241465.1 Saprospiraceae bacterium
CCGTTACCCAAAAACTTGTGAACTTCAAATGACGCACCAAGTATTTTTTCTGTTAAATCTTTATATTTTAATTCCGCCATTTCTTGTTCTTGATTAATAGAATCAATGTAATCATTTAATTCCAATATTCTACGAAATAAATAATCAGTGAAATCCATTAATCCCTCTAAATCCGTGATTCAAAATCAACTATGGCAGCAGGTTACCAGCCACATTCACTTCCCGTTCCAATTCAACACCAAATTTTTCGCGAACAGATTGTTGTAATTTCTTCGAAAAAGTAAGGACATCCAATCCAGATGCCTCACCTGTGTTTATAAGAATAAGCGCCTGTTTTTCATAACAACCTACCCTTCCATCGGAATACCCTCGTCCGTTTGCTTTTTCCAATAACCAACCAGCGGGGATTTTATATCCATCAGGTAATTTATAACACGGTATCTCCGGATAATCTATTTTTAAACATTGATATTGTTTGTCTGTAATCGTTGGATTCTTAAAGAAACTTCCTGCATTAGGCACTACATCTGGATTAGGGATTTTAGAATTCCTGATATTCATAACTGCTTTGGCGACCTCAAGTATAGTTGGTTTTAGGACACCCATTTTCTCAAGTTCTGATGTAATTGCACCATATTCCGTATTTAAAATGGTATTTTTACTCAACTTAAACTGAACACTGGTGATAACCGTCTTATTTTTCCAACCTCGCTTAAAAATACTATCTCTATAACCAAACTGGCAATTATCTAGTCCGAGTTGGTACCATTTATTTTCCTCAAAATGCCAGCAACGCAGGGAGTGAAAAACATCCTTAAATTCAACGCCATACGCTCCTATATTTTGAACTGGTGCAGCACCTACTGTCCCTGGAATCAATGCTAAATTTTCAATACCTGCCCATCCATTTTCTATAGCATGTAAAACCAAATGATGCCAATCCATTCCGGCTCCAACTTCTATAAAAATATCATCGGTCGATTCATCTATTATTTTTAATCCATCTATTTCATTTTTCAAAACGACACCGTTCACATCCCCTAAAAGCAATAGATTACTCCCTTTCCCTAACACTAAAATATCTTTATAATGGTTGGAAATATGTTCAAAATCATTTCTTTGGACAATAGACATCAATTCCTCCTCATTTTTAAAAGAAAAAAAATGAGATGCAAGTCCGGGTGTTTTAAACGTAGTAAGATGCTGAAGTGAAAAATGTTGATTATATTCCATTTGTTTATGTGCTTAGCTTTGAACTCAATATTAACGGATAATTATCAGAACTGCCAATTATCCATTAAAAAAATTAATTTTGTTAAAAAAATAAAGATGAAGGCATTTGAGGTAATTGGCGGAAAGAAACTAATAGGTGAAATTACACCTCAAGGTGCTAAAAATGAGGCATTACAAGTTATTTGCGCTGTTTTATTGACAGAAGAACCCGTTAGAATAAGTAATATTCCCAGTATTCTGGACGTAAAATTATTAATTGAAATTTTAAAAGAATTAGGTGTAACGGTACAAAAAGAGTCGGAGGATACTTTTTTGTTTAACGCAAAAAATATTCTTATTGATAAAATCGAAGACCCTGAATTCCACAAAATAGCCAATAAATTGCGTGGTTCCGTAATGATTGCCGGACCTTTACTTGCCAGGTTCAACAGATCATTCATTCCCAAACCTGGTGGTGATAAAATTGGACGGAGGCGTATGGACACCCATATCATTGGATTTGAGCACCTGAACGTTCATTCTGAATATGATAAATTACACGGTTATTTCAAACTCACCTCAAATGGCCTTAAGGGAGCAGATATTCTACTTGACGAGCCTTCCGTTACGGGAACCGCCAATATTGTATTAGCTGCCGTTATGGCGAAAGGCCATACAACGATATATAATGCTGCATGTGAACCTTATCTGCAGCAATTATGTACCATGTTAAACAAGATGGGCGCTAAAATTTCTGGTATAAAATCTAATTTATTACATATAGAAGGGGTATCGCAACTCGGTGGAACAGAACATCGCATTTTACCTGACATGATCGAAGTTGGTTCTTTTATTGGATTAGCAGCTATGACCAATAGTCCCTTGACTATTAAAAATGTTGGTCTTCAACATCTGGGTATCATTCCAGACAAATTTAAGCAGTTGGGTATAGCCATGTCCTTTAAAGGAGATGATATACAAATTCATGAACAAGACCAATATGTTGTGCAAGATGCGCTCGATGGTTCCATGCTCACTCTTTATGACCATCCATGGCCTGGACTTACTCCCGATTTGCTGAGTGTTCTTCTTGTTGTGGCAACACAAGCAAAAGGGAGCGTATTGATTCACCAGAAAATGTTTGAAAGTAGATTATTCTTCGTCGATAAGTTAATTGACATGGGCGCCAGAATTATCCTTTGTGATCCTCATCGGGCTACTGTCATCGGCCTGGAAAGGGAGCAGGCGCTCCGCGGAATCACTATGAGTAGTCCCGATATTCGTGCGGGTATGGCTCTACTTATTGCTGCTTTAAGTGCTGAAGGAACCAGTATCATTAATAATATAGAGCAAATAGATCGAGGATACCAATTTTTAGATGTCCGCCTGAATGCATTGGGAGCGGGTATCCGACGTATTGAATCGTAAGTAGTGTTATTTTTCTACTTTTAAAAAACCTGATATTCAGACTACTAAATTTAGAATAAAGTCAATATTGTTCATAACATATTGATTTTATTTAGGTTAAATGCAATTCCCCTATTCAGTCAAAATGAAATAGTAGAAAATTAAAAAAAACAACCAAATCTACCTATTTTAATTTTGACTGAATTTCATACTCGATACAAGTTTATTCAGATCAAATGGTTAGAAAATGATGTAAAAATTTTAAAAATAGATAAAAATCATTTTACCATCAATAAATATTCTGACGAAATGTCCTGAAAAATTTGCTGCGAAACTTTTATAAATAAGCGGCGTATATTTTATATTCATGATATTTTAAATCAAAGGGGGTAACTTCTTTTGTCCATAGACACAATGTCGGCAACCGTTTTTACAACAATGCCCTCTTAATAAATGATAAAATTCCGTAAACACCCATTTGCCCGATACTAAATAATAGTGCACCCCTTCCTTCAGGTCTGATGATTTTAATGGAAATAGAACATGTTGTTCATAAGGAATTACAACCATTTGATTTTCTATTAAATAGGTTAGGGTATTTTCACTCAGATAGATGCCATCCGAAGCATATTTTTCCTTTAATGGATAGAATTCTGATTGATTTTCCGGCAAATCATCCTTCATTTTCATTATCATTTCAATATTTGTGCAATATTAAAGGCAGTGAGCGTCAAATTTTTTTCTGTACTTAACAAGGCGTCATTTAAAGAACCAGGGCCTTGGGAAATACTAAAGGCCGCTTTTAAACCTAAGGCCGTCAATTCTTCTGAATTTAGATCTAATGCACCACAAATGGCGATGACAGGTTTATCATATTTTTTGGCCATCTGACATACGCCTTTTATTAATTTACCTTGTAAAGTTTGCCTATCTAAAGCCCCTTCGCCAGTGATTACCAGATCAGATTCAGGTATAAACTTTTCAATATTTGAATATTTTAGGATTAAATCTATGCCTGATTTTAATGAAGCGCCTAAAAAAAAACTGGTTCCGTAGCCCAGGCCACCTGCCGCACCAGCACCTGGTAAATTTTGCTTCACCGTATTATTTAATTGAGAGCAGATACCATAAAAATGTTTCAAACCATTATCTAAATATTTGACAGCTGAAATATCGGCCCCCTTTTGAGGGGCAAAGACAAATGCTGCACCATTTGACCCAAAAAGAGGGTTATCCACATCGCAAA
>JBMLQR010000016.1:13382-41122 GCA_049241465.1 Saprospiraceae bacterium
GCAAAGACAAATGCTGCACCATTTGACCCAAAAAGAGGGTTATCCACATCGCAAAGAACCTCAAAGGTAACCTTACTTCCTACAAATTTGGCTGGTGGTAATATCTGAAAAACCTTAATCAGTTCATTTCCAATGGGTTCACAATCTTTACCAATATCATCTAAAAATCTCCATCCCAATGCTTTAGCCATACCCATTCCGGCATCATTGGTTGACGAACCGCCCAGGCCAATAACAATTTCTGTAGCCCCTAATTTACAGGCGTGGTTTATCAATTCACCCACACCATAAGAAGAAGTATGCAATGGATTCCTTTCAGAAGGATTTAAATGTTGTAATCCAATAGCTTGAGCAATCTCAATAACAGCTAATTTTTTTGTTTCCGAAAACAAAAAATGTGCCTCCTTCTTCCGTCTTAAGGCGTCGTCCACCATTACGGAAACCAAATCCATTTCTAAGTATAGTTTAAGAATATCAATAAGTCCTTCCCCACCATCTGCGAGAGGGAAGCAAGAAACCTCATCGTGCGGACTGGATTTCAACCAACCATTTTTTATCGACGCGCAAACGGCAAAGGAATCGGCAGCGTCTTTAAAACTATCTGTGGCAATAAGCACTTTCATTTTCCAATATTTATAAAATAAAATATCCTGTTCGTAAAACAAACGAACAGGATATCAGCAAAAAATAAAAATAATTATTTATTGGGGGTCTTCAAAACTTTGATAAAAAAATACAAAGTGAAACCAGTAACAATTGTTACTGAACCCAACCACATAATTAAAGCTGAAGTATTCATAATTTATTTTTTATTCGTTAACATTAATATGGACATTATCATTGAGTTTACGTTTGCGGTAAGCAACATAAACCAAGGAGGCTATACCTACCCAAAGGGCTAGTAAAAGAAGGCGTGAAATATTTTGGAAGAAGATAGTATTCTTAATCTTTTCTGCCTCGGCACCTGTGGCCGTCAATAAGTCATTATTCAATTTCACTTGCGTAATCTGCTCCCATATACCGGGCAAACTTGACACGAATACCCATCCTAATAGCAGAGGAGTCACCACTAAAATTATATACTTAAAAATAATAGGTACTTTAATATCGGCGCCAGAGATTATCTCAGACCAACCTCTTTTTATTCCAAAAATCCACGCAAACAATACGGTTTCAAACAAAGCAAAGACTACTAAGGAAACTGTTCCCGCCCAATAATCATATTCATCAAAAACACCATATTGAAAGAAAACAACGGTTGGTAAACCCAAAACAAAAACGATAACACCGAAAGCTAAAGCCGATGGACCACGCTTCCAGTTGAATTCATTTTGCAAGAAACCCATAACGGGCGTTCCCATAGCCAGTGAAGAAGTTATGCCCGCAAAAAACAAGAGTCCGAACCAGGCAACACCTGCGATAATCGCCAGGATAGGTCCCCATTGTTGAAATAGATAAGGAAGCGTTCTAAAACCTAGTCCTAATCCACCTACTTCATTCACCAAAGCCTTCATACCGTCGATACCAAAATAACCTACTGTGATAGGAATTAAAATTGCACCTCCCAAAACTACTTCTACAAACTCATTCATCCAACCAGCACTCATAGCATTAAGAGCAACATCATCTTTTTCTCTTAAATAAGAAGCATAACATTGAATACTGCCCATACCCACTGACAAGGTAAAAAATATCTGACCTGCTGCGGCTAACCAAACTTTTGGAGACCAGATAGTGTCAAAATTAGGTGTCCATAAAAAATTCAATCCTTCTGTACCATTGAACTCAGCGCCATTCGTTCCTGCTTGCAAGCTGATACCACGAACCGCAAGGAAAATACCAAAAACGATAAGTAACGGCATACCCACCATAGCTACTTTTTCAACCCCGCCGCTTAATCCCTTTGATAGGATGTAGGTGTTTAATACCAGGCAAATAAGCCAAAATATGTAGGGTTGAGGCCCACTTAAACCCGTGTATTCAACAAAAACATTTGCAACGCCAGTTCTATCTAATCCGTTAAAAGTTCCGCTAATAGAATTCCAAACATAACCTAAAGCCCAACTTTCCAGATAACAATAATAGGCAGCCACCGCAATATTTGTGAAGATGCCAAATACTCCGATATATCTCCATAAAGACTGCTTGGGAGCAAGACTGTCTAAAATAAAAGGCGTTGAATGGTGTCCAAATTTTCCCCCAAATCTACCCATAGACCATTCTATAAATAATAGAGGGATACCCATTAATAAGAAACAAACAAGATAGGGAATGATAAAAGAACCTCCGCCATTTTGAATGGCTTGAACTGGAAATCTAAGAAAATTTCCCAATCCTACGGCATTTCCTGCCATTGCCAATACCAATCCGACCCTTGTACCCCAGCCTTCTTTCGTTGCTGTACTGCTCATATTATGATGATTTTAAAAGAATAAAAAATAGCTTTCTGAAGAAAACCTTCTAATTACTTTGTGAAAATAACAAAACTAAAGGTAAATGTTAGTCTTTATTTGTTTCATTCTTAAATAAATTACTTGTCAATATCATATTCAACCTTACTATTTACATGTATATTCGACAAATAATTAAGTTTTATATGCAAATTTATTCGTTTCCAGCCCTACTTCCTCCCGAACCATTTGGCTTAGATATAGATTCATTTTGTGATGCCGCAAGAACACAACTTTCAAAGGCCTTTCTACCTTTTAAAAAGCCCCAAGCTCAAAATAAGGGCCTTATCATTTTAGAAGTTATTACCGATAATTTAACATCTGTTGGCATCATTTGCCTTACTAATATAAAGGATTATCAAGAAAACAAATTACAAGTTCACGAAGATATCATTGGTCCGAAGCTAAAAAAACAGAAGGAATATCTTGTTAAACAAGGCACATTTATAAAGCCGATTCTAGCCGCCATTGAAGATCATGCTGACCTTACCACCTGGCTTCAAATAGAAAGACAAAAACCAGTGTTCAAAACCTTTCATTCCTTGAAAAGGCAACAAAAATTTAATCTTTGGCTTGTAGATGATGTTGACGCCATTTTAGAGGTAAAAGAAATTTTCCGCACTAAAATTACCCGTGCGATCATTGCCGATGGTCATCACCGAAGTGCTGCCTGTAAGTCATTGTTCGAAGAAGGAAATACGCAGTTCAACTATTTATTTACTGCGTATTTTCCCGTTAGTCAATTAAAAATCCTTACTTTTCATAGAATCTATTCCCTCCAAAAGCAAACAGATATAAACCTTGTTTTATCCAATTTATCATTAAATTTCGAGCTAACAAAATTGACAAGCCCCCTACTCCCTTCAGGTAAGAATGAAGTATTGATTGGATTGAAAGATGAATGGTATCGGGGAATTTTCAAAAATATACCTCACGGTAAACCGGACGTCATTTATGCCGATGAATTATTACCCTCCATAATAGATGCTAAAAATATTGTCAATATCCAATATCCGGAAGATGCCGTTTCTATTCAATCGTTCGTAAATGAAAGAAAAGACAACAATCCTATTCTGGCGCTAAGTTTTTTCCCTATTCCCAAGAATGATTGGGTAAAAGCAGTAAAAGATCAGCTGTTTTTTCCACCAAAATCAACTAGATTTATGCCCATATTGAGAAGCGGATTAACTATGTTTGATTTCAAAAATACCCTGCCGCTGCCAATAGATTAACTTACGTTACAATTTATGATATTATGAATCGCCAAATAAGTGCCGACTATATTTACCCCGTTTCCTCCAAACCAATTAAAAATGGCATCCTGACTTACGACGACCAAAGTGGGAAAATCATCTCCCTGGAGGGTCCGAAATCCAAAATATCCTCGTCTGTAGAACATTACACTGGTATATTAGTGCCAGGTTTCATCAATGCTCATTGTCATTTAGAGCTATCCCATCTTAAAGGACAAATTCCAACAGGAACCGGCCTTCTTCCATTTTTAAAAGCCGTAGTTACCCTGAGAGAATTTCCTCAGGAAGTCATACGACAAGCCATTGAGGCACAAGACCAAGCTATGTGGGAGGCAGGTATCATGGCTGTTGGAGATATCTCAAATAAGATAGATACAGCAGATTGTAAGCGAAAAAGTCCAATTCGTTATGCCACGTTTATCGAATTTTTCGATTTTATGCAGCCTCATCTGACCTCAAAATTTGTTTCCCAATATCTTGAGGTTTACCAAAACTTCCATCCTAAAAAAGAAGATAAATTAAGTGCTGTTCCCCACGCACCTTACACCGTTACACCAGATTTATTCCATCAAATAAATAAGATAAACTCCCCTCTTGATATTATTAGCATTCATAATCAAGAGACCGTTCATGAGGATGACTTATTTTTGACAGGAACAGGAGGATTCCCTTCTTTCTTTAAAGATTTTGGATTTGATTTCTCAACTTTTTCTCCTACCGGAAAACCATCTATTTATTATGCCATGGAAAATATGAATCCACATAATAAAACACTGTTTATCCACAACACAAAAACGTTAGCCTCGGAAATTCAAGCAGCAGAAAATTGGTCTAAGAACAAAATCTTTTGGGTAAGCTGTCCAAACGCCAATTTATTTATAGAAAATAAATTACCCGACTACAGTTTATTTTTATCGCTGAATGCCAAAGTCTGCCTGGGAACAGATAGTTTATCCTCAAACTGGCAACTCTCTATTCTTGAAGAAATCAAAACACTTTCCAAATATTGCTCTTACCTTGATTTTGATACTCTCATTTCATGGGCCACATTAAACGGCGCAGAAGCCTTAGGCATGTCTAATACCCTGGGATCTTTTGAACCTGGAAAAACACCAGGTATATTGCTTCTTGAAAATTTATCAGAAGACAAAAAAATCAAAGCAGAAACAACGGTTTCAAGAATCTATTAAGGAATCTATTTTTTAATTACCACCTTTCCGGTAAAAATCTCATTGCCTGAAATGGCTCTAAACAAGTAAACGCCATCAGATAAATCGCCTATAAAGAGTTCATTTCCCGTATCAAGGGTTACATTCCCCATTTTTTGACCTTGTAAATTAAACCATTCCACTTTACTTGCATTGGGAAGATTTTCGAAGTACAAATAAGTGGAAGCTGGATTTGGATAAACTTTCAGATCTGTGGTTTTTGAATTCACAGCAAAAAGAGAGGTAGATACCGATAATGATTTGAAAAATAAAACGCTGTTTAGCAAAGCAGGTTCAACACACTGTCCATGGCTGAAGGCAGAATTTAAATCTTTTATGAAAATATTTTGAGCTCCCCTTGCCCTCATCACAGAATCGGCGAAAATAGCATTGGTGTACCCAACTTGTTCATCTGCCTTACAATATAAGATTCGCGTGGGCGCCTTTGGAACCCAATCATAGGTGTCATTATCTTTTAAAGCCAATCGAACCGGATGGTTCAGATTATTTTTAATGTTATTGACTACACTGTCCTGAAAAATATATGATGGAATAGCTTTTCCATGCTCCTTTTTCAATGCTGCCGTGAGTAAGGCATTCATTTGCCCCAGTCCAATCTCTTCCTTTTGTCTGCGCAAGACAATATCCAGATAAGCAGGTTTTATGACCTGATTTAGATTAGTATAGAGCTTATAAATGGGATTATATCCAAGAAGCGTATGAGGAACATAACCGGAATTACCATATTCCTGGTTACTTAATAAAATGTCAAGCATAGAAGTTGAAATACTATAAGGTCCCGATAGATGTGCTGCACCAGCGACTTTAAATCCTGGCACCGGATTTTTTTCTAAATCCCTGTGCAAAGCCATACTCGCATGTCCTCCTTGAGAATAGCCAGTAATAAATAATTTTTCATTTAATGTAATACCAGCATTGGCAGCAAAAGTAACGGCAGCTTTCAACATATCCGATGCTGCCCATGACTGAGATGCTGCGTGAACATAAGGGTGATAGCCTCTGGAAGTTCCAAGTCCCAAATAATCAGGCAGAATGGTAAAATATCCCAATCCCGCAAATACTGCTCCTGCTTCCCAACCACCTTTCACATTAGAGGGCACATCATTTCTATCATCTACCGTTCCATGCTGATAAATAACTGGAAAAAAGGATTTCTTACCATTCGATGGTAAAATGATCAAACCCGAAGCAGTATCCGGCTTTCCAAATACATCTACGGTGGTATAGGTAATTTTATATAGTTCAATGCCATTTTCCAATAAGGCACCATTTGCCCCAAAAAGAAAAGAAAGAAAATCTCTTGAAATAATTCCAGCTGGCGTAGTACTGATTAATTTTTGCCCAACTAGAGGATAAATGGAAAAAATACTCAATAAGGAAATAATTAATCGCAGATATATGTTCTTCATTACTTAAAATTTTATTTAAATTCAAATTTACAGGCAATCATTGGAATATTCTAAAGTATTTTAGGACAATTCACAAAATTGTTCCTCCTTACTCCAATCGAGCATAGGAAATTCATCTTTAAATTGCTTTAATTGTACTTTATACTTCAGTTTATAATTTATCCATAGCTCATTGTCATCATCAAAAGGCCTATGATTCAGAGACTTGCCAAATTTTTCCCAAATTTTTACTCTTTCTTTTGTCCTTTCTGAAAAAAATACCGATTTAAATCCTTCGAAAATATATTCGATGGCAAGCTCCGAAGGATGAATCATGTCCTGCGCATAAAAGCGGTAATCTCTTAAATCATCCATCATAATTTCGTATGCGGGGAAATAATATATTGCCGGCATTTTATTTACCAAAGTAGAAACAGCTACCTTCAAAACGGACTTAGATAGCTGATTTTCAATCATTCCCATTTTTAAATGTCTCACAGGACTTATGCTAATAATGACATGTAATTGAGGAAAAAGACGTTTCAGCGTAATTAAAGAGTCCTGAAGTGTATCAATAATCTCATCAGGAGATAAAAGATGTCGATAAAAAAAATGACCAGGAAGTTTATGACAATTTCCCACTATTTCGTTTTTTTCTTTTGTTTTCCACACGTGAGCCGTGCCATAAGTCAGCATCAAAATACCTGAAGTTTTCAAATAATTTATTAGATGTTGTTTCGACTGATGAATTTTTTCCAGCAGCAGAGCCTTATCTTTATGTTTAAACGATCCATGATATTTTACAGCATGCCAATAGCCTTGATAAAAAATTAATTCCTCTTCTTTACTTTCAAGGTTCGCCGCATCAAAAATGGCGTGAATTGATAAAGGATCAAAGAGCGTTCCAAATGGATTTATGGAAACGGGGAATTTGGCCGCGGCCAGTCTTTCTCCAATATTTTGAGAAAAACAAGAACCTAAGGCTAAAATAGATTGAGGATGGTCTATATTGAAGGTAGCTTTTGGAAAATCAATAGGGGTACGAAACATATCATTCATACTTATTAAACGTTTGGAAAAAATAAAATAACTCCTGTAAAAATACTATTTTCAACTTGTCAAAAGTCTAAAATCATGTATGATCAATAAACAAACCTATATCCAACCGTCGAGTATAGAAGATTGGGTATCAGAGATAAAAAATGGCAATATAACTTTACTCAGCAAAGGTATAACCCTGTTAGAAAGTAAGTTGAAACAAGACAAAGAAAAAGCGGATCAGATTCTCTCTTATTGTTCCCCTTATGGGAGTCTTTCATCGTTAAGAATAAGTATAACAGGCGCACCGGGCGTAGGTAAAAGTACGTTCATTGAATGTTTAGGTAAAAAATGGACAGAAGAAGGTCTGAAAGTAGCTGTTTTGGCCATAGACCCTAGCAGTAAAAAAAGCAAAGGAAGTATTTTAGGAGATAAAACAAGGATGGAAAATCTGTCTAAAAATCCTCTGGCATTCATCAGGCCTTCCCCGACGGGCAATCTGCTTGGTGGGGTTAATAAAAATACAAGAGAAACTATTCTCTTATGTGAACTAGCTGGTTTTGAACGTATTATTGTAGAAACGGTGGGTGTTGGGCAATCAGAAACAACCGTAAGTGAAATGGTTGATTTTTTAATACTCTTATTATTACCTGGAGCGGGTGATGAATTACAAGGTATCAAACGAGGGATTGTAGAGATGGCGGATATGTTGGTTATAAATAAGGCAGATAGCAACAATTTATTAAAAGTTACCGAAGCAATAACGGCCTACACCCTCGCCTTGCATTTATTTCCACCCCGAAAAGATCAATGGCAACCACCCGTTTTACGATGTTCCTCTTTAGAAGAAACCGGGTTTGAAGAAATTTTGAAACAATTAATTTTATTTAGTTCAACTAATTTTCGCAAAAATGAGTTATTGGATAAAAGAAAACGTCAAATTGGCTATTGGTTTGACCAATTGATTGAAGAAAAATTAAGAGAAGACTTTTTTTCTTTAGAAATGACAAAAGAAAAATATTTACATTTGAAGAATAGAGTTCTTTCGGGCGAAATGGTTCCCGGAAAAGCTTTGTTTCAACTTTTTAATTTAAAATAGTTTCATCATGAAAAATTTAACCTGGTCCGTTGGACTCATTGTTGCGGGATTAATTCTCCTTTTTGGTGGTTGCAACACCTATAATTCATTAGTAAACCTGGACGAAGATGTTGAAAATGAGTGGGGGAAAGTACAATCAGCTTATCAAAGAAGGGCCGATTTGATTCCTAATCTTGTAAATACAGTAAAAGGGGTGGCTAATTTTGAGCAAACTACGCTAACACAAGTGGTTGAAGCCAGAGCGAAAGCGACGAGCACAACGATTGACCCATCTAATATTACCCCTGAAAGCCTAAAGGAATTTCAACAGGCACAACAGGGACTTTCTTCATCTATTGGCCGATTGTTGATGGTCAGTGAGAATTACCCTGAATTGAAAGCCAGTAATAATTTTTTGGAATTACAGGCTCAATTGGAAGGAACCGAAAACCGTATAAAAGTGGCCAGAGACAACTTCAATGACGTTGTAACCACCTATAATAAAAAAGTTAGAAGATTCCCAGCTTCCCTATTTGCGGGCATTATGGGCTTTTCTAAGCGCGCGCAGTTTGAAGCTGCAGACAATGCACAAGATGCACCTACTGTCACTTTTTAGTTTTAAATAAGTTATGGCAGATTTTAAATTAAGTAAAGAGGAAGAAAAGAAAATCATCGAAGCCATTCGATCTGCCGAAGGACAAACCTCAGGTGAAATTCGCGTTCACATTCAGAAAACCTTAACCCTTCCCGTCTATGAGGAAGCGGCTAAGGTTTTCCTGAAGCTTGGTATGAACAAGACAGATCTCAAAAATGGCGTACTCTTGTTCATTGTTCCCAATAAAAGACAGTTTGCCATTTTAGGTGATTCCGGAATAAATAAAATGGTTCCAGAAAATTTTTGGGCAGATTGCAAGGACATAATTCATAGTCATTTTTCAAAAGGTCAATTTAGTGAAGGTATTTGTAATACCCTCACTAAAATAGGTGAAAAGTTAGCTCACTTTTTTCCTGTTTCAAAGGACGATATTAATGAACTCAGCGACGAAATTACTTATAGCGAATAGAGCGTAAGTTTCCATAACTTGAATTAAACTGCCATGTTCCAATTTTCTTTTAAACGCATTCTTTTGTTGTATTTATTCATCATTATTGGTGTTTATTATGGAAATGCAAAGGAAATTCCCACTAAAAGCACCTTGCAGGTCTATGATTATGCCGGTATCCTCCAACCGAATGAGGTTGAATATTTACAAAAAATATTAAAAGACTGGCAAGATTCTACTTCCATTGAAATGGCTGTAGTTATAGATAAGTCACTGGAAGATGAAGATATTTTTGAATATTCTTTGAAAATAGCTCAGTCTTGGGGAATTGGTGATAAATCGACTAATAATGGTATTTTACTTTATATTTCCGCAGAGGACAAAAAAATATTCATGCATATTGGTCCTGGTTTACAAGGGGTTATTCCAGATGCTTTGGGTAAACGAATCATTGAAAATATAATAAAACCTGCTTTTAGGGAGCAAAAATACGGGGAGGGTATTGGTTCTGCTATTCTAACGCTACAACAACTCGCAGCGGGAACTTATCAGGGTGGTAAAAATGAAGGAGTTGATAGTGCTTATGGATTCTTTTTTCTCCTATTTATTCTAATTTTTGTTATCGCCGTTTTTTTTCTTTACCGTTCCGCCAGTCGTTCTCATACCTATTCCAGATCGGGTGATTACCATTCCCCAGGTGGTATGTGGATTTTTCCCGGTGGCTTCGGTTCAGGTTCTGGTGGTGGATATGATGGAGACGATTCAGGCGGATTTGATTTTGGTGGAGGTGATTTTGATGGAGGTGGCGCCGGTGGCGACTGGTAGTCCTGTTCTAAGGATTATTTTTCCTTTTCAAAGATAATTACATCGCTTTCTTAAACTTTACGGATTATGAATACTAAAAAAAACAAAGGCTTCCTTCTGTTTATTTTTCTTCACATCTTTAGTTTAGTCATTGCTCAAAATACCAATACAGGAAATTGGATGCAATATTTTGGGAACAAAAAAATTAATGAAAAATGGAACTGGTGGCATGAAGTTCAATATAGGAATTTCAATGCCATTGGAGATCTTGAGCAATTATTAATTAGAACGGGCATTGGCTATAATAGCTCTAAAACAGATAATTTGCATTTAGGTTATGCCTATATCCTATCAGAACCTTATATTAACGGAACCGCTGAAAAAAATAGAATAGTTGAAAATAGAATATATCAGCAATTTGTAAATAGGAATACACTGGGTAGGGGAACTTTCATGACCAGACTGAGATTAGAAGAACGATTTTTTGCGGATGATTTTAAAGTCAGATTTCGAGCTATGAACTGGATAAATTATCCACTCCATCATAAATCAATCATCGACAAGACTTGGTACCTATCAGCCTATCACGAAATCTTTCTGAATGGTAAAGGTCCTACCTTAGACCGATTAAGATTATATGGTGCGCTAGGGTATTTTATTAATAAAAAAATTAAAGTTGAACTAGGTTATCTTTCACAAATACAAACAAATAAATCAAGAGGTCAATGGCAAATAGCAGCTTTTACAAACTATTAGTGACTAAAATAAGATAAATAATCCACCATTAATAATAACTTATCTCGTTTATCCTTGTTTTTAGCCTTTAACAAAATTAAATTTTGAATAAATCTTTATGCCTATCAATTAATTCCACTAATCTAGTAGAACAATTTAACAATATATGGTTTTTATGAAACTATTTTAACTTAATTTAACTTAAAAATACAATACAAAGGTAATATAGCATCATTAATAGTCAAAATAACAGTAGCTAAACGCGAAATATGCACCTAATTTTGTATTGTAATTATCGTAAAATTATAATCCAAAACAAATAAACACATGAAAACACTTCTTTTATTCATTTCTTTGGTGTTGATTACGCCTCAATTACAGGCAACCATTGATGTTTCTCCTATTAGTGGTACAAAAAAAATTGCTATTACTCTTAGCGAACTTAGCAGTCATGCAAAAATTGAATTATTGGATCAACAGGGAATCATTCTAACTTCGACAAAAGTTAAATCAATAAACTATCAAAGTATTTTTGATTTAACGGTATTGCCTGAGGGGAAATATTTTCTTTCCATTCAATTAGGAACTAAAGAATGGGTTCAACCCATAAAGCTTGCCGCTGATAAGGTAAACGTGGATAAAAATGCTGTTAGAGAATATTTTAGTCCAGTTTTTCATTCAAATGGAAACAAATTGGACCTAGTGCTATTGAATCAATTTTTAAGTCCCGTCGAAATCCAAATTTTGAATGAAAATGGCCAGGCCGTTTTTAATGAAAAATTAGGCAGTGTCTTAAGGGTTGAAAAAAGATTTGATTTAAGTACACTGGAGGCAGGGACTTATACAATGGTAGTAAATGCCCATGACAGAAATTATTATCATACCATTAGACAATAATTTTCTTGGTTGATAGTTTATAAAAAGTATCATAAAAAAGAGTACTTTTGCAACAAAATATTGAACCCATGAAAATTAGCATTTATTTTTTTACTGCAATACTTTCTTTGGTTATTATCTCTTGCGTTCCTGACAATAAATCAGAAGAAAAAGTAGATAATTCTAAGCCAAAAACGATGGTTTATACGCCAGAAGGCTATATGATTGAAAAAGTGCCTGACCCTATTCCAAAAGCACCCGATTTACCTATTGAAAAAGCGGCACTAAAAGATTTTATAGGTAGTTTCTATACATCAGACTACCCTAACAGAGAATGGAAAAAATTAGTCATAAAAGATTTGGGCAACGGTAAAGTAAATGTTCACGTTGGTGGCCGTGAATCGAATGGTGTTCCGGTTTGTAACTTCAAATATGACGGAGTTTATAAAGACGGGCATATCATTGTTCCCATTCAACCGCAGGGCATGGACGGTATCAGAATTACCATACAGAAAACAGACAAGGGTGAAATGTATTTGAATGCAAAAGGTCCTGAAGAAGACGCCTACCGGGCAATGGAGTTATTCTGTAGGGTTTATACTACTATATCTGGTTATTACAGGACCGTTCCTGGAAAAAGTTAAGCTTTTAAAATATTGATTTTCAAGGAGGATTGTCACTTACAAGTGGCAATCCTCTTTTTGTTTTATGCTCTTTGGTTTTACATAATATTTATATATGAACCAATACAGTAGGTTGGAAAACACGTATAATTGTCCTATCCAATTTCGATACTTGCTCCTATTTTTATGTAAGGTTAAAGGTCGTAGAAAATAAGACTTAGTCATTTATTTCTTATTTTAAACTGCGGTTAAGGGTGTATTTGTTATAATGCGGGGGGAGAGCGTATAACCTCTCCCCTTGATTTTTGTAAGTTATTAATATCCAACTATTTAACTGTTAAAAATTTATTCATTTAATTTAGATTCAAAAATAAACCTTTATTTATGGAAGAACTTATTGCACTTGTTAAATTATTCAAAACTATGCCTGGTAATGCTAAGGCAAGATTATTAAGAAATGGGCAGGACAAATTAAAAGTCATGTACGATTTTATGGAAAACATAAATAGTGGAAAGTTTACCTCTGATGAAGATGCCAGTAAACATTATTTTAATAGCACACCAAAGAACACCAAATATTATTCATTAAAAAAAAGATTGCGAGACAAACTTTTAGCATGGATTTTGAATGCGGAAAATCCCTATTTAAAATATGAAGAATTAGAATATGCCATCATATCCTTGCACAGATTAAGCGCTCAGGCCGGTATATTGAATAATATCGGAGTTTATGGTTCAGCTAATAAAATAAATATTAACATTTTAAAAATAGCTGCGAAATTTGATCTGACTGAATTTGGAGAAAAGGCGGCTCGTAATGTCAGAGATTTTTATGCCCTCAGAGAACTGAATTTATCAAAATTTAATTTTTATAATACCTTACTTGAAAAATTAAATGCTGAAAACACAGTAGAACATCTAGCAGATGAGTTATATGCAAGTTTTATGGTTGCCTTTCACTCAAACAAAAAAAATCGAAGTATATTAGGGAATATAGTTGCCAAATACATTTTACAATTTGAGAAGTTATTGCTACTCAACGACTCTGAAAAAATCAAACAATTTATAAGTAAAATCAACATATTAGCATTAATCTCAGAGAAAGAATTTCAATCCGCCCTTAATAAAGTTTCAGAAAACCTGGTTAATTTAGAAAAAACACCCTATCAACAAAATGTCCTTAAAAATGAATTAATTCAGCAACAAATGGTTTGCTATCTTAATCTTAAACAGTTTGATGAAGGAAAAAAAGTAGCCGAAGATTTAGTGTTTATGCATACTACCTCCAGTGAAATAACTTTAGAAAATGAGGAAATAAATTTTTTACTCTCTCTACACAGCCAGCACTACAATGAAGCGGCCAGCGTTTGGTTAGATGTTTCAAACAAGGGCTTACTTAAAAACGTTCATGGTATTATTCGTGAAAAATGGGAGACTTATAAGATCTATTTGTATTTCCTTCATTCTACGGGAGAGATTTCCATTGATTTTTCAAAGACCATATTTAAAGGTTTCAGACAGGCAAAATTTTTTAATACTGTGCCCATTCTAAATAAAGATAAAGCGGGTATGAATGTTTCCATTTTGGCCATTGAGTATATTTTATATCTTACTCAGGGTAAATTTGATAAAATAACCGACAAATATGAAGCTATGTTTAAATATTCGTACCGATATCTACGTGATGATGAAAGTCTGAGAAGCTATAATTTTATTCGATTATTGTTACTCATTCCCAATTGTGCTTATAATTGGAAAACTATTTCAGAGCGTGGTGAGCAAATGCTAAGAAAAATATCCTCACATCCAAATATTGAATCTTCCATAAAATCAGGGGCAGAAATAATTCCTTACGATGTACTTTGGAAGCTTATAAACAAACATACACCACATCGCAATTTTAAATTCTGACAGAACCTGTATTTCGATAAAACGCGTCGAACAGATTCTTGAATTATAACTTAAACAACCCTTTTCGTAGGGTGAAATTCTGGAGACTACCCTTTGAAAGTCCTCTTTTATTGCTGTTCTATTTGTATATTTGCGTTTCGAACCAAAAACTATGTCAAAGATAAAACGTCATTTAATTACTTCCGCTTTACCTTACGCCAATGGGCCACTGCATTTAGGTCATTTAGCTGGCGCCTATTTACCCGCTGACATTTATGTTCGGTATCTACGACTTCTTGGAAAAGACGTTTTATGGGTTTGTGGTTCCGACGAGCATGGTGCTGCCATTACCATCAGAGCAAAAAAAGACGGTGTGTCTCCCAAGGTAATTATAGATAAATATCATGCGCTAAATAAAAATACTTTCGACGCATTAGGTATTTCATTTGATTTTTATCATAGAACGAGTGAAGAGATTCATCATAAAACATCTCAAGATTTTTTTACAAAGCTCTACGAAAAGGGTGATGAATTTATTGAAAAGGTAGTTGAGCAATATTATGACGTTGCTTTTAATCAATTTCTAGCCGATAGATATATTACTGGTACTTGTCCAAAATGTGGACATACTGAAGCTTATGGTGATCAATGTGAATCCTGTGGCTCAACACTTTCACCTACTGAATTAATAGCTCCAAAGTCCGTTTTGAGCGGTGAAGCCCCCATTCTTAGGGAAACAAAACATTGGTATTTCAGGCTTGATAAACATGCCGACTGGCTTAAAGAATGGATAGAAACTGGGGTTTTGGATGGAAAACAACATCATGATCCCAGTTCCTGGCGAAAACATGTGACCGGTCAGTGTTTATCCTGGTTAAATTCAGGCCTTCAACCTCGTTCAATTACACGCGACTTAGATTGGGGCATTAGTGTGCCCCTGAAGGACGCAGAAGGCAAAGTTTTATATGTATGGTTTGATGCTCCTATTGGTTATATATCAGCGACAAAACAATGGGCGCTGGAAAATGGAAAAGACTGGGAATCTTACTGGAAAGGGGGAGATGAGGTGGAACTTATTCACTTCATTGGAAAAGATAATATCGTTTTCCATTGTATTGTTTTTCCAGCAATGCTAAAAGCACACGGAGATTTTGTTCTCCCCAGAAATGTCCCTGCTAATCAATTCCTGAATTTTGAAGGACAAAAGTTTTCAAAATCCAGAGGGTGGGGCTTAGAGCAACATGAATATTTGCAGGAGTTTGCCGATTTTCCAAACAAGGAAGATGCTTTGAGATATGCCCTGCTAAGAACCCTTCCGGAAAATAAAGATAGTGATTTCAAATGGGACGAATTCGTTGATTTTCATGATAAAGATCTGGCAGATAACCTCGGCAATTTCTTGAACCGAGTCATGGTTCTTTCTCATTCTTATTTCAATGGGGTAGTTCCTCCCGCCCCTTCTCATTGGTCAGAACCCTTACAGCGGGTTTTTGATATCGTTGAACAGTGGAAAACCGAAATGGAAAAATTTTCCTTCAAGGCAGCATCTCAATCCTTTATGGATGTATCGTCCTGGGGAAATACTTATCTTCAGGAAAATGCGCCCTGGTCTTTATATAAAGCAAATCCAACAGACCCACGGATTGCTGAAATTATGTTTACAGGACTACAGGTATCAGCTATCTTAGCCATTATGGCCGAACCATTTATCCCATTTACTTCAAAACGGATAAACACCATGTTAGGCTTAAACGCGCTACCCGCTGAGTCCTTAAGGTTGTTTTTAAATGAATCTGTCAAACAACCATTTATAAGCTCCGGAAGCTTGCTGGGTGCGCCTGAAGTATTATTTCCAAAAATAATAGACAGAAAAGATACCTCAAGATTGTCTATCATAGAAAAGCAAAAAGCAAAATTACATGCTATCATGGAAGAAGAAAAAGATACCTCTTACCCTCCTTTAAAACCAAATATAACTTTTGACGATTTTGCCAAACTAGACTTAAGATCAGGTATCATCCTTGAGGCTGCTGCGGTGCCCAAAGCGGACAAATTACTCGTGTTAAAGGTAGATTTAGGTTTTGAAATAAGAACCATCGTTAGTGGTATTGCCTTACACTTTTCCCCTGAAAGTTTAACTGGTAAAAAGGTGGTAGTGGTTGCCAATTTAGAACCAAGAAAACTAAGAGGCATCGAATCTCAGGGTATGTTATTACTCGCTGAAAAAGGAACGGGAGAGTTAGTATTCGTTGGTGCTGACCAGCCAATGGAAGGAGGTTGGGTAGTAAAATAATAAATCCTTTATTGATTTATACTCAATAAAGGATTTAATTAAATGACCTTTTTATAAACGAGAGGAGGAATACCTTACTTATCTCATTGGAGGACGACGTCTTTTACCTTTGCCGGCTCCAGCAACTCTCATGGTTTGACCGATAGCTCCCATTCTGGAAGCAGCTTTCATTTGTCCCTGGTTAGCCAATGACTTTTCAAACTGCTTAATTTGTTCCTTTAAAGTACTTTCTGTAACTCTCAGTTGCTTTATCGTTCTCATGTGAATTTCTGCTACCTTCCACTTCCCTTTGGACGCTGAAATATTAGCCAGTTGTAATTCAATCATAGCCTTCTCATTATCAGAGGGTAACTCAATGGCTTGTGCTTTCTTCAAATAAAGCTCTCCCTCATCAATGTTTTTCTTAGCAATTAAAACAGAGCCTTTTAAAAGATAAAAATAAGCCCTATTCGTTGTGTATAGCCAATCCGGCTTTAATACCAGATTTAGTCTTTTTTCCGTAGCATCGTAATCGCCCATTTGCATTAAATTAGAAGCAGATTGGACGGTACCCAGAAATACATATCCAGCAATTAAAATAGGAAGTGCCAAATAAAATGGAAAAGCATACCAAAATCCCAAATAAACATTCAGAAGTATGGCTACTGGAATGAAAAGCGCGATTAAGGCAAATCGTAAATAAATATTGATCGACAACATAATTTTCAGTTTAGCGCGAATATAAGATTAATGAGGCAAGAATTAGTCATATAGGACTAAAAAAGACGTTTAATTAATTAAAACTGCGGTTTAAGCCAGAACCAATTTGGTCGTAAAATGAATGGATGTAATTTTCTAAATCCATCTTCACCTCCGTTTCAAGCCCTTTCTGTTTTTTTATTAATTCTATAAAAGTAGGCTTTAAAGCTATGAATTTTTGAATCTCTAGTTTATATAATGAATCACTCTTGTCTGCTTCGAGAAGTAATCTATCCCTGACTTTTTTCTGGTTGTAATCTTTATTTGGCACAGCATAAGAAACATTGACGAAGCCTGAAAAATCAAAATCATAAGGGACAATAAACATTTTTCCGTTTTCCTTTGACTTGTATATGTCCATATTTTTAGAAATGGCCGTTGACCAATCTACATTGCCAATCAGATACTGGAAAAGCCCATGTGTCCTAAAATTACTATCGTCAAAATTTGAACGGGGAAGACTAAAAGTATCTTTCATTTCACTTAAATCATGCCTTTTCTCGAAAGATGATTTATCTTCTAATAAAATAGCCATTCCTACTATTTTATTATCACTTTTGGTGTCTTGATAGGTTATTTTCAACAGTTTGGACCTATAACTCAATGGAGAAACCTGTTGATATAACTGATAAGCAAGGAACTCTTTGACAATATTGACATCCCCTTCTTCACCTTCTAAGCAGTGAGTTACTAATTTATATTCATCTGCTTTTGATAAACCATTATCACTTAATTCTGATTTGTTGAAATTCAACTTAAGCGGAGGAAAGCCGCACATGCGACGTCTATATTTACCGCGCAGATTAATATTTACTGAAAAACTTAGGTTTTTTCCTGCGGCAGATTTAAAAACAAAGGTGCCGCCAATTTTATCCTCATTGTACCTGTTGTTGATTAAAGAATCAAGATTCAAAGAAATGGTAACAGATACATAATTTTTTCCCTCCAGGAGATCAAAAAGATCTGGCTTAACAAAAGAATTGCTTCCTGCCAAACTAGTAGCAGAAAGCAATCCAAAAAATATACAATAAATAAAACTATTTTTCATTAAAAGCTATTATCGCCTCCATCATCTTTTAGATCCCGGTTATTAACTCTTTTCGTTCTTTCTTTTGGTGCTTTAAAATCAAGCTTACCAAAACGATAACTAAAATTGATACCATAAGATCTTTGAGCGAAGGCATTCTCACTACGTTGGTAGAAATTCGTGCCCTCCAATTCATTAATGAAACGCAGATCACGGCTAAACGGTTGAACGGCTACGATACCAATTGAACCTTTTTTCTTCCATATATCTTTTTGAATGGCGATACTCATCCGTTGGTAAGATGCTCTTGTTCCCTGTAAGCTGGCACGTGGAGAGCTATAAAAGCCATTTATTTCAAATTTGAAATTTGCAGGTAAAGTAATCGTAGAACTTAAATTACCATTCCATACGATAGCTTCATTAGTAAGTACTCTACCGTCAATATTTCCTGAAACATTATATAGAGATACATTGACCCCACCTCGAAGGGACAATTTATCTTTTATGTTTGCCGAACTGAATAAATTCACCCCATAATTTCTGTTAATTCCAATATTTCTGAAGGAATTTATACTTACGCCTTCTTTTGATATCGTTAAGAAAGATTCAATTACGTCATTTGTCTGCCTATAAAAAACACCAGAATTAATGACTATTCCCTTAACAAAAGTGCTGTAATTTATCTCATACTGATCTGTATTTTCAGGTTCAACCTCTGGATTTCCAACGGTTACATCTCGGGGGTCTTCAATCTCTACATAAGGATTTATGTATCTTAAGCTTGGACGCTGAATTCTTTTTGCATAAGAAAACTTAATATTTGAAAAATTACTTAGCTTTCTGTTTAAGGTTACACTGGGTAAAAAGTTATCATAAGTATTAGTAAAAGATACCTCACTTTTATCGTAATCTCCATTCAAAAAAGTGGACTCGTATCTTGAACCCGCTATCAATCCCCATTTATCTCCTAACTTTAAATTTACAGAGGCATAGCCCGCCATTACGTTTTGCACATAAAAGAAAATATCCGATCTGGTAATATCTGTTACGAAATTTTTCAAATCGTTACTATAATTTTTATATGCAAAATCACTATCAATATCTCTTAAAATCAGTTTAGTACCTGTTTCTAAGGTTATTTTTTTATTAATTGGCAAAACGTAATCTATTTGGAAAGTATTCTCCAGATTAATGCCAGCATTATCATTTTTTGTATTCAAATTTAGACCAGGATCATTTCCGCTTTGAACAATTTCGTTTGTCTGATCTGACACATCCCCAGAAACCTGAAAGGCAAAAACTAATTCATGTCCTGCAGTTTTAAATGTTTTTCTGTAATCAGTTGACCAATCAAAGCCTCCTCTAATAGAAGCATTAGAACTATTTCTGGTATAAATCTGGTTTATTCCAAAATTAGGATCTGTATATGTTGCATCCGTAATATTCTCACCAGAGCGCCCAAAACCTCTCAATGAAACGGATGTATTAATGCTATTATATGCGTTTAAATCATAAAAAGCAGATAAGGTTACTCTGGGACCATAAAAAGAACTGGAACCTGTTGATGTTTGTGATAGAATTTTTGGCAATACACCGCTTCTATCCTCCCTGTAAAACGTAGAGAATGAGGGTCTCGGCCAATTAAACCAACCACCACCATTTAGATTTAAACCAAATCTGCCTTTAGCATAATTCATACTTAATGAACCATTATTTGATCTTGTACCAACTGAAGAATTTACGGAGCCTGTAAAGCCATCCACTGACTTACGTTTTGTAATGATATTGACAATACCGGCCGTTCCTTCTCCATCGTATCTAGCTGATGGAGAAGTAATTACCTCTACATTTTTAATTTGATCTGCTGGAATTGATTTTAAGGCATCCCCAGGATTACCAGAAAAAATACCTGAAGGCTTTCCGTTAATCAATATCTGAATATTACTGGAACCCCTCAAGGATAAATTTCCTTCTGCGTCAACGGCAAGTAAAGGTACACGTTGTAGCACATCAGCCGCGTTTCCACCCGCAGTAGTTAAATCTTTTTCAGCATTATAAACCAGCTTATCAATTTTATTTTCGATAGCACCTGCTTCACCGGTTACCTCTACGGCTGAAAGATCTATACTTTCAGAGGCGAGAAATAAACTTCCCAAATCTGCATCTGGTTTTTGAGGAGTAAGTTCTATATCTGATGTTGATTTTGTTTTATACCCTATGAAAGACAGAGATAAACGATATTTACCAGCCTTAAGATTTAAAAACTTAAAGGCTCCTTTTTCATCCGTTGTAGTCCCATCTTTTTGTGCTCCTGTTTTGGCATCTATCAAAACCACTGTGGCAAATTCGACGACTGAACGAGCTGTTGAATCAAGTACAACACCCATAATTTTACCTGTAACACCTGTACTTTGAGAAAAACCCCCTGAAGGAACAACGCCGGGAGGTTGAGCAAATAACTTTACAACAGAAATAATGGTAAGGAAGGTAAACAAAAATCTAAGATTCATAAGTGTTTGTAATTTTAAGTATGATTTAATTTCAACCTTCTTTAATACCTTATTAATGAAAATTGTTTATATTAAATCAGATTAATAGCTAAAAAGCACACAATAATATGCCGAACAACTTAAAACAAAGTTGAACGACAGAAAATAATTGAGGGCAATAATTACCCTTTCTGTTTGAAAATTACGGTAGCTAAAGGCGGAAGATTTATTTCAATGAACTGGGTTTGATTATTCCAAACGCCATCTATCGTATGTTTTGGTTGATTTTCATGATGTCCTGAACCAGAGAACAAATGACTATCGCCATTCAGGCATTCAATCCAAGTACCACTTAAAGGCACACCCAATTTAAAATTTGACCTTGAAACGGGGGTCAAATTATGAATTACGACTAAGCAGTCATCCTGTTCGGAACCCTTTCTAATATAGGATAAGATGCTTTGTCCGGCATTGTTATGGTCAATCCATTCAAAACCTTCGGGTTCAAACTGTTTTTCATAAAGGGCTTTTTCGCCTTTATACACACGATTTAGTGCTTTAACCCATTCTTGAATCCCTTTATGGAAATGGTACTGTAATAACCACCAGTCCAGTCCACGCTCAATATTCCATTCAGACGTTTGACCAAATTCTCCACCCATAAACAACAGTTTTGTTCCAGGGTGAGTGAACATGTAACCAAAAAGCAATCTTAAGTTAGCGAAACGTTGCCATTCATCTCCAGGCATTCTATTTATGAGTGATCCTTTTCCATGAACCACTTCATCATGGGACAGGGGCAGCTGAAAATTTTCTGTAAAACCATACACCATAGAGAAAGTAAGTTCGCTATGATGATGTTTTCTATAGATAGGATCTTTTTTAAAATAATCAAGAGAATCGTGCATCCAACCCATCATCCATTTTTGTCCAAAGCCCAAACCTCCGGAAAAGGTAGGTTTTGAAACACCTGGCCAAGCTGTTGATTCTTCGGCAATCGTGTGTGTGTCCGGAAATTCCCTATAAATGGTTTCATTAAACTCTCTAAGGAATGCAATGGCTTCGATATTTTCTTTTCCTCCGTAACAATTTGGCAACCATTGCCCTTCCTCTCTGGAATAATCCAAATACAACATAGAAGCTACTGCATCGACTCTCAAAGCATCGATGTGATAGTACGTCATCCAATACAACGCATTGGAAATAAGGAAATTACGAACTTCGTTGCGACCATAATTAAAAATGGCACTCCGCCAGTCGGGGTGAAAACCTTGTCGGGGATCGGCATGTTCATATAAATGAGACCCATCAAACTGGGCTAATCCATGAGCATCTGTAGGAAAATGGGATGGAACCCAATCCAAAATAACACCAATACCTGCTTGATGGAGAGCGTCCACTAAAAACATAAAATCTTGTGGCGTCCCAAAGCGGCTACTTGGTGCAAAATATCCGGTAACCTGATATCCCCACGATGGGAAATATGGATGTTCCATAACGGGAAGCAATTCCACATGAGTGAAACCCATTTCAACCACGTAATCTACAAGTTCGACGGCCAATTCTCTATAACTCAGTGAGAATAAGTGATCTGCTGACTTTCTCCATGATCCAATATGTAATTCATAAATAGACCAGGGTTGAGGATTACGTGCAATTTCCTTTCTCCGTTCCATCCACTGGTTATCCTTCCAGGTATATTCTAAATCCCAAACTACCGACGCAGTATTTGGAGGAATCTCCCAGAAATAAGCATAGGGATCACCCTTTTCAAGACGACGCCCCTCTGCAGAAACGATGGCATATTTATATAAATCTCCCTTTTGAATACCAGGAATAAACCCTTCCCAGATACCCGAACTATCTAATCTTGGGAATAATAAATGGCTTTGCGTATTCCAATAATTGAAATTCCCAATAACAGAAACCTGTTGCGCATTGGGAGCCCAAACGGTAAATTGGACACCCGCCACACCGTCAATGCTAAGTATTTTGCTTCCAAATTTGTCGAAAGTCTTGTGATGCTTTCCAGATTTGAAAAGATAAATATCATACTCGGTAAGTAAACTTCCCGGGAGAACCTGTCCCATATTGTCATTATTTAAGAACGCAGGACAAAACTAAACAAACCGAGCGGTTATTTTTTATATAATTTGTTAAAACATTATAAAGACCCAATTATTTTCCAGCAACTAGAAGAATTAATTCTCTTCCTCTGGTTTACCCATTTGGTTATCAGCTTCCATTTTATAAAATAACTCGCTGAGTCGGTACATTTCATCTAATGTGTCATCTAAATAAAAATCGATTTCAGGAATTCTCCTTACCCATTTTTTAATCCTTGAACCCAAAGCTTGTCTGAGTCTTATTTTTTCCTCCTCAAGCAATAATAAAGGTTCTTGCTTATGCTCTGTGTTAAAAATACTTAAATAAATCTTTGCTAAGCCAAGATCAGGCGTCATTTTTACTTGAGTAACCGTAACTAATATGGTGCTTCCATATATGTAGCTTCCCTCTTGCTGAAGTATTTGGCTAAAATTTCTCTTAACCAGTTCTCCCGTTTGCTGTTGTTTTATCGTTTCCATTTGGCAAAAATAAGTAATTTCTGAATTTCGATGTGGTGTATCTTTGTTTTAACCTATTTTTGTCCTCAATTTATCTATTATGACTGAATTCCTTTCCAGCCCCATTGCCTATCTTAAAGGAGTAGGACCGCAACGCGCCTCCTGGTTGAGTAAGGAGTGGGAAATACACCGAATTCAGGATTTATTACAGCTTTATCCATACAGACACATTGATAGGACCCAGATTATATCCATAAAAGATTGTAGGGAAGAAGGTGCATTTGTCCAGGTTAAAGGCATACTCCGAAGACTTGAACAGCTCGGTGAAGGATCTAAAAAAAGATTGGTAGGTGTATTAAGAGATGAAACCGGATCCTTAGATCTCATTTGGTTTACCGGCATTTCATACCTCTACAAACAATTTGTAATCGGTCAGGAATACATTATATACGGAAAACTTCAATCTTTTAGAGATCAATTTTCTATTTCTCACCCCGAAATGGAACCCTTATTAACTGAAAATCAAGCACTACCCTCTTCGTTTTACCCTATGTACTCTGGTACAGAAAAAAGCTCGAAAATTGGCATTGATAACCGGTTTTTACGGAAAGTTATAAAAGGAATTATTGAACGATTATACACAGATTCGTTACCCGAAGTCCTTCCCTATCACATTATAAAAAATCATAATTTAATATCATCCCTTCACGCTTTTGAATGGATACATTTTCCAAAGAATCAAAGTGAGTTGGACGCAGCCAGAGCGAGACTAAAGTTTGAGGAATTATTTTTTTTACAATTAAGCCTGCTTCAATTAAAATTCAACCGTCGAGAAACTGTTATTGGCTATAATTTTACTAAAATTGGTGATTACTTTAATACTTTTTATCACCAGATGTTAGCTTTCGAATTAACAGATGCCCAAAAAAGAGTACTAAAAGAAATAAGACGGGATGTAGCGACGGGCAAACAAATGAATAGATTACTTCAGGGTGACGTAGGTTCTGGAAAAACTGTCGTTGGATTTATGACCATGCTTATGGCTTTAGATAATGGTTTTCAAGCCTTATTGATGGCTCCTACCGAAATATTAGCTCAACAACACTACGCAGGTTTATCCATTTACGGCGAACAACTAGGTATTCAAGTGGCCTTTTTAACAGGAAGTGTAAAAGGGAAAAAGCGAAATGAAATATTAGCAGGCCTTGAAAATGGGGATATTGCCATAGTTATTGGAACACATGCCTTGTTGGAAGATCCCGTTCGCTTTAAAAACTTAGGCCTGGCCATTACGGACGAACAGCACCGATTTGGCGTAGAACAGCGGAGTAAATTATGGCATAAAAGTAAACCATACCCCCCACATGTGCTGGTTATGACAGCTACTCCTATTCCAAGAACGCTGGCTATGACCGTTTATGGCGACCTCGATATATCTGTTATTGATACTTTACCACCAGGCAGAAAACCTATACAAACCGTACATAAAAATGAAAACCACAGACTTTGGTTAATAGGTTTCATGAAAGAACAAATCAAAGCGGGAAGACAAATTTATGTGGTTTATCCTCTTATTGAGGAATCTGAAAAAATGGATTTAAATAATTTAATGGAAGGATTCGAGTCTCTTTCCAGAGAATTTCCTAATCCACATTATGGTATTAGCATGGTTCACGGAAAGATGAAGCCCGCTGATAAAGAATGGGAAATGCAACAATTTGTAAAGGGAAAAAATCAAATCATGGTGGCTACTACGGTAATTGAAGTGGGCGTAAACGTTCCTAATGCCTCGGTCATGATTATTGAAAATACCGAACGTTTTGGACTTTCCCAGCTTCATCAGTTACGAGGTCGTGTTGGCAGAGGAGCTGATCAATCATTTTGTATTCTAATGTCCTCATTTAAATTATCAACGGACAGCAGGGAAAGAATCAATACCCTTGTTAGAACAAACAACGGATTTGATATTGCTGAAGCAGATTTAAGATTAAGAGGTCCGGGAAATTTGGACGGCAAACAGCAGAGTGGTACCATTCAATTAAAGTTGGCAGACCTTTCTAAAGATGGAGCTATATTGGAAGTGGCGCGTGAAGAAGCTCTGGCCATTTTAAACATAGATCCTACGCTCTCGCAAATAGAACATAAAGGCCTGAAATATACTCTTAATCAAACAAAAGAGTCCCTAAGAGGTTGGGGGCGAATAAGCTGAAATATACAGATCAATGTCTAAAATTATCTCATTTTTCACCTTTACCATGCCCATTAGGACCGTCGGTGGGGTAAGCCCAAAATCGGTTAACAACAAACTTTTCTTTGCCGTAAATCGGTAAACATTACTAATAGGTTGAGAAATAGTAACTAGCAAATCAATTTTTCGTTTCATCCCCGCCAATGTCAAAAAGGCTTCCGTGGTTACCGGACCTTCCAGTTTCCAGCGGGCATTTATGTTTTGAATAGGTATCAATACCTGGGAGATACTCAGTGTAATCGTTGGATAATGTTCCGCTTTAAGCGTCTGATACATATCACGATTCATTATCTTGTGCCTGCAATCCAAACTTTTGGTTAAAACCGTCAACTCTGCCTTTTTGAAATTTATCTTTTGTGTTTCAGAAAAACTCTCTGCATTAAAGCCAACGACAGCATTGGGTGGTGCACAATAACATTGAAAAGAATTTACATTGGTTTTTCCTTGTATTTGTAGCATACTTTGTGGATGAACCATTACTTTAATGAATTGTCCGGTAACTAAGTGGCTAAAATAGAGAGAAGCAAAGATTAGTATTATTATCCTTTTCATATTTTAAAAATAAAAATTCCGCACCGGGTTCTATTTTCGATGCGGAACTGGCTATAGTAATCATGTTAAGAATTAGAACCCTATAACCGCTTCTATCATCACACCTTTGAATTCGCCGCCTGAGTAAATATGTGTGCTTGGATAATCAATGTATTTTTGATTTACCAGCTCTGCTTTTAGCATTAGATTTTTGCTGGGCAACCAACCCGCTGAGAAAGAAGTCCTCTTTATACTGATATCCGCCGCAAATCCTTGAAGTCTTCCTCCTGTAGTATTATAGCGCGCACCAATAAATGCCTGCTCTTTGGGAAGGAATCTGTAAACCCCCTCTACAGCCATTTGACTGAATGTTCTGGTTTCGGTTTCTGCATTGGTTTTTCCACTCGCTCTTTCATACGTTGCAAATACTTCCATTCCCTTATATTTCACAAACGGAGATACTTGAAAAGTCATTATTTCGTTAGATAAACCAGGATTTATTCTACCTGAAGTAAATCTGCCCGTTGTTGTCGTAGCTTCCGCAAGCCCTGTAGCTCCTTTGATAAACTCTGGTTCCATGGCAAAATAATATCTTGATCCTGTTCTATCGCCACCAAATAAAGTATTTCTTACGGTACCTGAATTCTGATAGAAGGAGGCGGATAAACGGAAACGTAAGTCCGTAAATTGTTTATCGTAGGCAGCTTTAAAATATAACGACGGATTCTTTTTTGTCGTCGTTGTAGAATAATCCTTTATGTCGCCACTGATTAAACCACCAGTCATACCCGCCATAAGCATTACATTATCCATTGGAAAAGCATATATTTCTGTTCCAATTTCTGTGGTAAACGCATCCATTATGTAGTTACCAACAAAAGGATTAAACATAGCATTGCCATTATCTGTGCGACGAAATTGCTGATCGCCGTAATTAGGCATAAAATGTCCTATTTTCACCCTGAAATTGTTAGTAAACCAGTCAGGTGAGTTAAACATTGGCAACTTATCTATTTGGATGTACCCGCCTTTTACCCAAAATTCATTGTGGTGACGTGAAGACATGTAGTTCTCTAAAGAAATACGAATCCCATCTTCAATCTGAATATCAAAATTCAAATTGGCCGTTGCCAGATTAAAACCTACGCCTAATGGATACAAAGCATTGGCATTAAATGTCTTACCTCCAGATGTAAAATTTGAAGCGTCGGCCTTATTGCTGTGGGAAATACCTTGGAACTGTTGAGTAAATCCACCTCCCACTCTTACATGTAATCCATTAAAAGTAGCCGTATTGTTTTTTGAAGGCTCAAATACATTTATTCCTCTCTGATCCCAAAATCGATAATACTGTAATTCAGTGCTTTGTGCGGAAATAAATCCGAAGAAGAATAAACCTAAAAGGCTTGTAAAAAGGTGTTTAGAATACTTTCTCATCATTGT
>JBMLQR010000016.1:41222-43021 GCA_049241465.1 Saprospiraceae bacterium
ACCCCAGCTATTTGAAGATTTCCTTTGACTTTTATGGAATATCCGCTGGATGTTTTGGTAATGGACTCGGTGGACTGAAAAGTATAAATTACATTGGGATGCTTATCTGACTTTAAGGATTCCCACGTTTTATTATCCATTATCTTTCCCTTTGTACTGATTATACCCTTTACTGGAAAAGTGATTTCCATGGTATTTATAGCTGAGAGCTGGCCTTCTTCAAATTGAAAAACGCCCTGTCCGCTTGCCTGCGTTATCTGGGAAGTCCATTTGTGAAGAGTGGAAGTACCACTGACTGAAATATCCTTTGACTTTAACTTGTAGGTCTGTGCTGTAAGGTTTATTGCAGCAAGAAAGAATAGGCCAAATGTTGTGAAATTTTTGAGGTTCATAAGTAATTTTTTACTGTTTGATACCCCAAAGATATTGGATGGTGATACTGTATTAAGTGAGTTGTATCAGCTTATTAAATGATTATTGTCATACTTACCTCACCTCATTTAGATAAACGGAAACATAACCCTCAGGTAAAAATTGGTATGTTCCACTATAGTAAATTGTTTGGTTGTCCTTTATCAAATCAGCTTTAAAACTACCCTTTGGATACTGATAACTAAATGGATGAACACCTATCTGATTTTTAAAATCAATGCCACCTAATCCGAAAGCTTTATAAACAGCCTCTTTAATTCCCCATAAAATATGAAACATTTTCAGTTCATTTTCCGTCGATGCGAAAGATAACTCGGTTGAACTAAATACTCTTTTCGCCACTTTTCGCATTTGTGGTACTATCAATTGAATGTCTATACCTACTTTACTGCTTTTTGAAAGAATGGCTGCCGCATATTGATGCGAATGACTAATAGATAAATTTAAGGAAGGGTCCCAAAGGAAAATAGGTTTTCCTGCAAGATCGGTATGAATTGGCATTCTGTGATCGAGGCCAGTGAGTTGGTGAATCAAATGTCTGGCACTCAAATATTCCAATCTTTTTCGCCCTTTTAATTTATTAAAATGCAGATTCTCCTCAGGCGATAATTGCCATTGATTAAAAAACCAATCTTCCTCTTCTTTTATCTCCCATATTCCCCAAAGTTCATTTTTGAGGAGGTTTTCTTTAAAAATCAATGGCATAATCACCTATTTTTAGAACTATTAGGCCAATATTCCTATTAAATTCCTAATATTAAACTTTAAATATAATTTTTTTAAATGCATTTTAAAAGTTATCCTTTCTTTAATGGTCATCAGGGAGCTATTTACACCTTGCACCAAATGGAAAATACAACGTCATTCCTTTCAGGAGGGAGTGACGGCTGGCTGGTAAAATGGTCATTAGACAACCCGGCATTAGGGATCAATCTGGCCACAATACCCGGTCAAATTCTTTCCATCTGCTATATCCCGGCGGTTAATGTATGTGTTGTGGGCGATCTGAATGGTGTTATTTATTGGCTTGACCTGAATAACCCTAAAATAATCCCTAAAGCCTTTGCCCATCATAAAAAAGGTGTTTTTTCAATATTATACCTTGGAGACCATCTGTTTACCGCTGGAGGAGATGGGGTTTTTACTAAATGGTCCATCGACCACCAAACTCCTTTAGAGAGTATTCGTATTAGCTTTAAAGCCATTCGTTCTGTTTCCTACAATAAGGAGAAAGATGAATTTGCTTTGGGCTGCTCAGACGGTGCTATTTATTTTTTAGACAAAACGTCTTTTATGGTAACATCGAGTTGGTCTGCCTGCCATCTGCCTTCTGTTTTTTCTTTAGTATTCCACCCCGATAATGAACG
>JBMLQR010000016.1:43121-78734 GCA_049241465.1 Saprospiraceae bacterium
CTGCCTGCCATCTGCCTTCTGTTTTTTCTTTAGTATTCCACCCCGATAATGAACGTATAATAAGTGGAGGGAGAGATGCCCTTCTAAAAGTATGGCACAGAAAAAATGGAGAATTGATTCATGTCGTACCCGCTCACCGATTTACTATTAATCATCTAATACTAAATACCACCAGAAATGTATTGTTTACAGCCTCCCGTGATAAATCGATTCGGGTATGGGATGCCCTGAATTTTAAACTCCTCGTTTCTATAAATGGAACAAAAAATGAGGGGCACCAAAATTCAGTCAACAGGCTAATATGGTTAGACACTCAGCAATCTCTCATTTCTGCCAGTGATGACAGACAAATTGGTCATTGGAAAATGATTTAATCTTTGATACAAAAATTACCTTATTACAAATGAATCCCGCATTCTACTTTACCTCTTCCTGCCCAACGGCCATCCCTACCCTGTCCCCTGGAGGTACAAGGCATACAACCTATAGATTCAAATCCCAGTGCTGTTAAGGGATGTTCAGGAAGTTTATATAAAGATGACCAATATAAATATTCACCTTCTGTAAGATCAATAAAAGGATTAAACTTGAAAAGGCCGTTCTGCTCTTCGAAAATATTCATATTTGACCTTTGGGGCGTTTGAAATCCCATAATTCCAGATATCCATACTTTGTATTTACTTTTCAAAGAAGCTAAAGGTTTGACCTTATTTACCGCACAACATGCATCAGGTTTGGTAAACCACCATTGCTCTTCTTTGGTTAATGCATTACTATTACTGTCAGGCAGTATATTGACTACATTTAATTTATATCTTTCAATTAATTGATCTCTAAAGGCTAACGTTTCATCAAAATGATAAGTAGTATCCAGAAAATGAATGGGCTGGGTTGGACATATTTTAGCAATTAAATGGAGTAAAAGGGCAGAAGAAGCACCAAATGACGAGGTAACTAAAATTTCATGAGGTGAAAATATTTCATACAAAGAAACAAGTCTCTCCTCATGGCTTAATGATGGAAAGGTTTTATTCCAGTTCTCCATGCTGTGTCGATAATACTTATAAAATCCCATAGGATTAGTAGATTTTCACAAATGTATGATTTTTTCCTTACATTTAACATATAATTTGATTAAAATGGTAAATACACAAACATTTTGCTTTTCATTTTTGCTTACTTCCCTATTATCAATAACTTGTGTTATTGGACAAACTGACATTTTAGATTCCGGAGGAAAATTATCTGGTGCTCAGGCTAGTGTCGATGTAAAATTTTACGATTTAAGTCTGCAGATTAATCCGGATGAAAAACACATTTCGGGAAAATTATTGGTTGATGCTACAATAGTTCAACCATTAAGTGAATTTGTTTTGGATTTAGATAGTTTGTTGAAAGTGGAAATGGTTAGGCAAATAACTTCCTCCAAGTCATTTCAAAATGTATCTTTCAGCCATATCAATGGAAAAATTGTCATTTCTTTAACCCATACTTTTCAACCGGGTGAAAACATAAAATTAGAGGTATGGTATAGCGGAAAACCGCGAATAGCACCAAATCCTCCCTGGGAAGGCGGCTTCACATTTGCCAAAACACCGTCAGGAGCCCATTGGATAGCTACCTCTTGTCAAACCAACGGCGCTGATCTTTGGTGGCCAGTAAAAGACCATGTTTCCGATGAACCTGATTCTATGGCTATCAATATACGAGTTCCAAATCCATTAGTTGTTGCTTCAAATGGTAAATTAACCTCCATTGAAAAGCATTCTGATTCAACGTCAACCTACCATTGGTTTGTTTCCACACCCATTAATGTGTATAATGTGGCGTTAAACATTGCGCCATATTTAGTGGTGGATGGAAAAATGCGAAGTGTCGCCGGCGACGAGTTTCCGGTGGTATTTTATGCCTTACCTGAAGATGTTGAAAAAGCAAAGAAACTATTTCCCGAAATAATTGCTCATCTTCAATTTTACGAAAAATATCTGGGCCCTTATCCCTTTCGCAAAGATAAATATGGAGTTGCTCAAACGCCTCATTTAGGGATGGAACACCAAACCATCATTGCTTATGGTGCTAAATTTAATAATGGTTCCATGACTGGAGGTAAAGATTGGGGCTTTGACGCATTACATCATCATGAACTGGGTCACGAATGGTGGGGAAATTTAGTGACCAATGCCGATTGGAAAGATATGTGGATTCATGAGGGCTTTTGTTCCTACATGCAAGCGCTCTTTCAGGAAGATCGATTAGGTAAAGAAGCTTATCTGGAATATATTCATGGTATGCGTCGATTTACCAACGTTTTACCTATTGCACCAAATGAGGTTAAGACTGCCAAAGAAATTTATAGAGCCCCTATTTATAATAAAGGTGCCTGGACATTACATACGCTAAGATACTTATTGGGAGATAAAACATTTTTTAAAGTACTTCGTAAAATGGCCTACCCTAATGCTGAAATGGAAGCAACATCCGATGGTTCAGCCTGCCGATTTGTTCAAACCTCAGACTTTATAAAAATATGTGAAGAAGCATCGGGATTAAATCTAACCTGGTTTTTTGATATCTATGTCAGGCAGGCTGCCCTACCCGTTTTAGAAAAAACCATTGAAAATAATGTGCTGTTCTTAAAATGGAAAACACCAGATCAACTACCTTTCCCTATGCCAATTACTATAAAGACAGGGAAAGAATGGAAGCGCTTTGAAATTCCATCGAAAGGAATAAGTATCCCTTTCGATGGAAAAGAAGCACCCATTGTTGATCCTGAGGGATGGGTATTAAAAATGTGATTACTGCATTGATCTTATAACCGCCCCTAAATCTATGCCTACTAAACGTATGCCGGGTGTTTCAACTTGAAGGGGAACACATCCTACGAGAAGGTAATTTTTTCTCACCTGCCATATTTTCTCTGGAACAATGGCACCAATACCTGCATTTTTAAGTAAAGGTGTGGCGTCAAACCTATTTAATTTGCCGTTAGCATCTAATACATAGATAGGTACTGCCTCATTTCCTCCTTCATATAATTCTCTTTCAGGTTGGTTACCCGCACCTTTTTGGTTTTTTAATGCATCATTAAACAGAAAGAAAAGATTATCTTTATAAAAAAAGGATTGATATCCATAAGTCAACTTTGGTATATAACTATAGCCCTGCTGCCTTTTAGGAATTCTTTTCATCCAAACAGGTTTGTCAAGATTATCGTGACGAATAACAAGTATATCGTTATACTCTAAAAGTCCGTTGATAGGATCAAAAATATTTTGTTCAGCGACCAGCAATAAATTTCCTGTAGAATCTTTTTCAATCTGTTGAAAAAGAAATTGATCAAATCTACGTCTATTGGCATTATTTTTAGGTTCAGGAGAAGAAAATGGGTAAGCTGCCTGATAAGAAGCTTCACTTAGATAAAAGCGATCTATTTTAGGTTCGGCACCTGGGTTTGTGACCTGATAGGTAATATATCCAGTTGGTAAAATCTTTCCTTTTTCAGTAAAAAAAGCAGCGGCGAGCAACGCTCCGTTATCTGCCAAATCCCATTTAACACCAGTCAATTTATCTAATGGGTTATTGAGGTAATAAGCAAGAGGCTCTTTTAAATCTTGTTTAAAAGCCAATGCCAAATACTGAATTTTTCTTTCATCAATCTGAGGGCCTGGTTTTCCAAGATAATTTTCTGCCAGCATATACAATTCCCCGTTATTATTAATCTTACAATCATATAAAAAAAGTCCTTCATTCATAATGGGCAGTTGATATTCCCCTGACCATACCGGTGTCATCCCCGCGGTATAAACATTAATTTTTAATCTTGCAGGATCTTTTGGAAGAGTATATGTCCATGCATACAGGGCAAGGTATTTTTTATCGGGTGACATGCTATAGCCAAAAGGTACCCTGTATAATTCTGGCGTATAAGCCTCTGAAATAATATCAGAACCCACCTCAGACAAATCATCGACATCATATTGATACAAAAGCAAATGATTTCTTTTCGGTCCCGGATAATACAGAGAGGACAGCACATTAATTTTATTGTCCCAACTGAAAATAGCCTCAAATTGGGCCAATAACGGGCTTCTTTCAAAGGTAATTTCTTTGGTTGCCAGCAATTCCTGCTTAAAATTAAATAGGGATATTTCTGCCTTATCTGGTTTTTCCGGATGATTACTCGAGAAAGTAAAGAAAGAATTATTATCACCTGACACAACCTCCCTAATTTCCATACTTTTTGGCAAAGGTGCCGGACGCTGACCTGACAAATCAAAACATAAAAGCAACAGAGATATTGATAATAAAGCCATTCGTAACATAAGCCGTATATTTTTGTGGAAAATGCTTCTTTTTAAGATAAAAACCAACTTATAGGTCAAATCTTTTATTAAAATGATGTAATTTCGGAAATAATTTCACCATTAAAAACACTATTTTTTATGCGAACTATAAAAGGACCTGCCGTATTCTTAGCTCAGTTCATGGGCAATGAAGCTCCATTTAATACGTTAGATGGTATTTGTGAATGGGCTGCTGATAAGGGCTATTTAGGCATTCAGATACCTACCTGGGATGGTCGGTTGATAGATTTGGAAAAAGCAGCATCCAGTAAAACCTATTGTGATGACCTAAAAGGAAAAATAGCCGATCATGGTCTGCAAATCACAGAACTTTCAACTCATTTACAAGGTCAACTGGTAGCTTCTCACCCTACCTATGATACTCAATATGATAATTTTGCCCCTGCTGCCGTTCAGGGAAATCCTGTAGCACGCCAACAATGGGCGGTAGAACAGTTAAAACATGCGGCAAAAGCAAGCCAACATTTAGGCTTAACCTCCCATGTAACCTTTAGTGGTGCCTTAGCATGGCCTTTCCTATATCCCTGGCCGCAACGTCCCGATGGATTAGTTGAAACCGCATTCAAAGAGCTTGGACGTCGCTGGAAACCCATCTTAGATGTTTTCGATGAGTGTGGCGTAAATGTCGGCTATGAACTTCATCCAGGGGAAGATTTATATGACGGTTCTTCCTTTGAAATGTTCCTTGAACAGGTTGGAGGACACATTAGAGCGGGAATCAACTACGATCCAAGTCATTTTATTCTTCAGTGCCTCGATTATTTACAATTTATTGACCTATACCATGACCGCATCTATGCTTTTCACGTAAAAGACGCAGAATTCAATCCGACAGGGAAACAAGGCGTTTATGGTGGTTACCAATCTTGGGTTAATCGTGCCGGCAGATTCCGTTCCCTGGGAGATGGACAGGTCGATTTTAGTGGTATTTTTAGTCGCTTGAGCCAATATGGCTATGATGGTTGGGCTGTTCTTGAGTGGGAATGCTGTATAAAATCATCAGAGCAAGGAGCCACTGAAGGCGCTATGTTTATTGAAGACCATATTATTCAGGTTACTGAAAGAGCCTTTGATGATTTTGCTGGTGGAGCAAGCGATGAGGCGCTGAATAAAAAATTATTGGGTATCCAATAAGAGTTAATTAAAAAACTAATATGATTTATTCAATTTCCAAAAGCATCGTTTTGGTGCTTTTGGCTTTTTTTTCATTACAACAAATCACTGCCCAGACGAATCAGATGATTCGGGGGACGGTAAAAGATAAATGGAGCGGAAAACCTCTGGCTGGAACCTATCTGGTACTTGATAATGGTACCAAAGGTGTTACCACAGATTCAGCAGGACGCTTCAGAATGGGGAATATTCAGGTGGGCAGACATTACTTGTCTTGTTTTCTAACAGGTTACTCCACCTGGATATCTCCCGATTTATGGATTGAATCAGGAAAGGAAACAGTACTGGACATTATTCTGGAAGAATTACATACCGACCTTCCCGAAATAGTGCTGAATGGTGAATCTTTGCCACGTCAAAGCCTTGGACAGTTAAATCTGCTTTCTCAGGAAATGACCCTAAGATACCCTGCTACATTTTATGACCCTGCCCGATTAGCCTCAGCTATGCCCGGTGTAACCAATGACAATGACCAGGCAAATGGGTTAATCATTCGAAATTTTTCTCCTAATGGCGTAAATTGGAGATTATGGGGTGCAGAAATAATAAATCCAAATCATACTGCTAATGCAGGAACTTTCTCAGACAGGGTAACTGGTAACGCGGGGGGAGTAAGCATGATTAGTATGCAGTTACTTGACAATACCGCCTTTTATACAGGGCTGCCTCCTATTTCCTACGGCAATGCCGGAAGTGGAACCTTAGATATGAGTTTAAGATCTGGGAATACTGAAAATAGAGAATACACCATCCAGGCTGGTTTGATTGGCATAGATCTGGCCACTGAAGGACCTCTTGGGAAAGCAGGTTCAGGTGCCAGCTATGTAGTAAATTACAGGTATTCAACCATCGGACTTTTACAAAGAATGGGCTTAGAGCTGGGTGATGAAGCTATTGAGTTTCAAGACCTTTCTATGAATCTTTCCCTTCCTCTTAAGAATGGGTCCTTACAGTTATTTGGTATATTAGGCAGCAGTAGTAACCGGTTTTCAGGAAGTGCTGATAGTACCTCCTGGGCAAGTGAAAAAGATCCTTTTTCTATAGATTTCACCTCCTCAAATCGCATTTTTGGCGCGCGATATCTTAATGGTGCCCTATCTTCTACCTGGGTCTATTCGTCGGGTGAATTTTTGAGAGAAGCCAATCCATTAGTAACCAATCATGCCATTTTTTCTTCCTCCTATGATTTTTGGCAACCCGAAAAATTAAGCGGTGATACCCGATTTACTAAAACCTTAAACGGTAATATTGATTTTCTCACCGGACTGAATCTTACTTTTAATAAGCAAATAAGAACGCTCACAGAGGCTGCTTTTTCAAATGACGGCGTTATGTCTGGTCTTCAAGTAGCTCCATACGTCGGATTCCAATATCAAAAAGGAAAATGGCAAAGTACCTTAGGTTTTCATTCTCTGTATTTTACCTTTAATAATAGCTTCTCCGCTGAACCTCGCCTGGAATTTACCAGAAAGTTATCCAAACAAACCTCCATGAGCTTTACCTTAGGGAAAAGCAGCCAATTACAACCCGTCCAGGTCTATATTGGTACAGGGTATGACCAAAATAAAAATCTTGACTTTACTAAATTATGGCAGGGTTCTTTTACCATTAAAAAGGTTAGAAATACCGAAGTTTGGAGCGCCCAGTTCTATGGCAGTCTAATAAATAAGATACCGATTAGCGCAAATGCCGCCAATGCATTTTCCGCAATAAACGTGTTAGAAGAAATAATTAATTTTCCACTGGTTAGTGAGGGACGTGCCTTTCAAGTCGGAGCTTCTCTTCAAAATAGAGTCTATTGGAAGAATGGATTTTACAGCTTAATTAATCTTAATATTGGTCAACTTAAATATCTCGGTAGTGATAATATATGGAGAGAGGGACGTTTTAATCATCAATATCTACTGAACGCCACCGTTGGGAAGGAATGGAGTGGTACAGAAAGAAAGGGGAAATTAAGACAATTTGGAATCAATGCAAGATTCGTTGCCAGAGGTGGATTCAGGGAAATGTCTATCGATCTGGATGCCTCAAAAGCCGCCGGTAACAGTGTGTTTTCTATGAAAAATGGGTTCGATCAGGTTCTTGAAAATTATTGCCGTTTGGACCTTAGAATATATAGGAAATGGAACGCAGCGAAAAGAAGTAATATGCTTTCTCTTGATATTCAAAATTCAAGCAGCGAAAATCATATCGTTTATAATTATTACGATCGGGTACAACAAAAGATTTTAGGAAAAAAACAATTGGGTATCATACCTATTTTGAGCTACAGAGTGAATTTTACCACAAAAAAGTAAGTTTTTGGCCCAAAATAGACTAATTTGTAGGAAAGTTTAATTGATTTTTCAAATCCTGTTAAAAATGTCCCCATTTCAAAAAAACTTATATTTTGTTATTTCAGGTCTTTTTTTTCTGTTCGCAGTGGTACAGTGGAATGACCCTGATCCTCTTATCTGGATGATCTTTTATGGTGCTATCTCCCTGATTTATATCCTTCTGGCGCTAGAAAAAAAGTTAGCTTATTATTTATCTGTTTTGATGCTAATTACCTGCATCATTAATATGGGGCTTATTTTGCCTGAAATAATGAAGTGGATAAACGACGGCATGCCAAGTATTGTCCAATCGATGAAAGCCACCATACCAACCATTGAATATACCAGGGAGTTTTTAGGTCTCCTTTTATGTCTCATCGCCTGTGTATGGGTTATTCGCGTTCATAAAACAACTATTATTAACAACTAATTTTTTATCATGGATAGAAGAAATTTTCTCAATCTGGGCGCAGGTGCTTTACTCACTTCCCTGATTATCAAGTCAAATACCGCTTTTCCTCTGCCAAAAAAAGTAAAAGATATTGGCATTCAACTTTATACCCTACGCGACCTATTAGCTAAGGATTTGGAAGGAACCCTAAAGAAAGTTTCCGATATAGGCTATCGGAATATTGAACTTTTTGGTTATGGAGAGGGAAAATATTTTGGAAAATCGGTGACTGAAATGAGAAAAATAACCGATGACATGGGGCTTAATGTGGTTAGTGCTCATTATCTTTCTGGTCAAGGTAGCAACGCCTGGGGTACACCTGTCAATCAATGGGAAAAAGCAGTAGAAGATGCCGCTAAAATGGGGCAGAAATATATGGCAGTAGCCTTTTTGATGCCTAATGAAAGGAAAGTTATCACCGATTACAATAAAGTAGCCGATATATTGAACAAAGCGGGTGAAATTTCCTCGAAATACGGCATTACCATGGCTTATCATAACCATGACTTCGAATTTATTCCTCTCGATGGCCAAATACCTATGGACGTGCTTTTGAAAAATACAGCGGCCGATAAAGTCAAATTTGAGCTCGATATTTACTGGATAAAAAAAGCAGGCCTGGATCCCATTCAATTTTTCAAACAAAATAAAGGACGCGTTCCTCTCTGGCATGTAAAAGATATGGAAAAAGACTCTGGCGATTTTGCGCCTGTCGGTGATGGCGTTATCGATTGGACGACCATTTTCCAGGAAGAAAAAACAGCTGGATTGACACATTTTTTCGTCGAGCAGGATAACCACAAATACGGCACCCCACTTGGAAATGTTGAAAAAAGTCTGAAATGGCTTCGTTCTTTTGATTATTAATCGATATGACTAATAAGGGACTACTTGTACATACTGCTTTAGGGTTATATTGCCCTAAAGCAGACGTTTACTTAGATCCCTGGAAACCTGTAAAAAAAGCAATCCTCTCCCATGGGCATGCAGACCATGCTCGATGGGGCTCCTCTTCCTATCTTTGCACACCCACCGCAGCTCCCGTTATCAAATATCGTTTGGGAGATATTAATCTTGAAACCTTACCCTTTGGAGAAGAAAAGTTAATCAACGGGGTTTCTTTTTCATTTCACCCAGCGGGACATATTTTAGGTTCAGCGCAGATAAAAGTATCCTATAAAGGTGAAATGGTTGTTTTTTCTGGTGACTACAAAACAGCCAATGACGGCTTTTCCGAGGCATTCGAACCCGTAAAATGCCATACCTTTATTACTGAATCAACTTTTGGTCTGCCTGTTTATCATTGGCAAGATCAAAAATGGGTTTTTAATGAAATGGAAGAATGGTGCAAAAATAATAGGCATAACGGTCAATTGAGTATTCTTTATGGCTATTCTTTAGGAAAGGCACAACGCATTTTACAAGGCCTGCCAGAAAGTGTGGGCCCCATATTTACTCATAGTACCATTGAAGCAGTGTTGAATGTGATGAGAAACCAGGGTGTTTCTTTAAAAAATACCATTCCTGTGAATGAGCATTTAACCAGAGGAGAATTACTAAGTGGCGTGATCATCGCTCCGCCCGCTGTGCAAAATTCCAACTGGTTGAAAAAATTTGAACCGATCCGAAATGGGGTCGTTTCCGGTTGGATGGCGTTAAGAGGCGCCCGACGAAGACGAAATGCCGATAAAGGTTTCGTGCTTAGCGATCACGCCGATTGGGAGGGTCTCAACGAGGCCATCAGCCTGACTGGGGCCGAAAATGTTTTTGTAACTCATGGATACACTGACATTTTATCGAAATGGCTGATAGATAAAGGGCTGAATGCCCATCCTTTGGAAACAAATTTCGAAGGGGATGAAGTACTTTGAAAGGCTTTTTCTTTGTTTGGAAGAAACAACCAAAACCAATGAAAAGGTAAGCGCCCTCATTGATTATTTATCTTCCGTACCCGATGAAGATAAAATGTGGATGATCGGCATTTTCTCGGGAAGAAGACCCAAAAGAACGGTTTCAACTAAAAATTTAAGGCGATGGGCCGCTGAAAAAGCAGCTATTCCTCTTTGGCTTTTTGAAGAATCGTATCATATTGTAGGTGACCTTTCAGAAACCATCGCTCTCCTTTTACCTCCTCCTGCCGTGGAAGTTCAAAAATCATTGAATGAATGGATTCAACTTATTCTTTCTTTAGATAAAATGGAGGAAGATGAACAACGCGAAATGGTGTTTTATGCCTGGGATTCACTAAATACCTCCAGTCGTTTTATTTTCAATAAACTAATTACCGGCGGCTTTAGAGTAGGCGTTTCCCAAAAATTAATGGCAAAAGCGCTGGCTGAATTCACTCATATTGATCCTAGTGATATTGCATTAAAACTTATGGGCGAATGGTCGCCCCTGACGTATTCTTTCCAATCTCTCATAGAAAATGAAGAGAATGAAGGTTCCCATTCCCGACCATATCCATTCCATTTAGCCTATTCCATAAATGAAGTAACTGATTTGAAAGGAGAACCAGCCGATTGGGTAGCCGAGTATAAATGGGATGGTATTAGAGGCCAGGCCATTTTTCGACATGGACATTATTTCCTCTGGTCCCGGGGAGAAGAGTTAATAACCGATAAATTTCCTGAATTTGAGCAACTCATCTCTGTTATTCCACCTGGAACTGTCCTTGATGGTGAAATTCTTCCGTTCAAAGATGGATTAATCTTACCATTTCAACACATCCAAACCAGAGTAACCCGAAAAAAAATAACGCCCGCTATCCTGAAAGTAAATCCTGTGGTTTTCAGAGTCTATGATTTATTAGAATGGGAAGGAAAAGATATTCGCTCAACGCCATTTATAGAGAGGAGAACCCTCTTAGATCAGCTCTTTACGTCTATTGATTCCCACCTACCCTTACAACTTTCACCCGTCCTGCCTTTTGATGAATTTGACGAGTTAAAAATATTAAGGGAAGCAAGTTCAGAAAATGGAAGCGAGGGACTTATGCTGAAAAACAAACATTCCACCTATTCAGCGGGAAGAAAAAAGGGAGAATGGTGGAAATGGAAAATAGATCCATTTACCGTTGATGCTATTTTAATTTATGCACAGTCAGGTCACGGCAGAAGAGCCAATTTATACACTGATTTTACTTTTGCCGTTTTTTCCCAGGAAGGCGATTTACTTCCCTTCACCAAAGCCTATTCAGGTTTGACAGATAAAGAATTTATTGAGATAAATCAATGGATTAAAAAAAATACCCTGGAGCGATTTGGTCCCGTTCGAAAAGTTACCGCAGAACTTGTTTTTGAAATTGCTTTCGAAGGAATTCAAGAAAGTAAAAGACATAAATCTGGTATTGCCCTTCGTTTTCCAAGAATGGTTCGCTGGCGAAAAGATAAAGTTGTTGCTGAAGCCAATACCTTAGAAGATTTACAGCTTTTGTTGAAAAAGAGCAGATAAAACGCTTATATTCGTAACAAACCTATCTTTATGAGGCATTTTAAGATTTTTCTAACGCTGTCCTTTTTCCTCCTTTATATATTTGTCCAGGCGCAATTTATCCCAAATAGATATTTTACCCAGGACGTTGCCCATTATCAGTTTGCTATTTCTTTGAATGATACTACGGATGAAATACAAGGTGAGGCCACCATTTTAGTTCGATTTAGAGCTGAAATAGATACGCTCACTCTTGATCTTTCTGATATAATGAAGGTTACTGATATCAAAAACGACAAAGGAGTTACTTTGAAATTTATTCATCAAAATGATTTACTTAGTATTCTACTGCCGCAAAAAGGAATAACGGGTGGCTCAATAACCCTAAAAATAAGTTATCGAGGTATTCCTGAAGACGGTCTGATAATCAGCACAAACAAATACGGTGACAGAACCTTTTTTGGTGATAACTGGCCAAACAGAGCGCATAAATGGCTCCCGAGTAACGATCATCCAAGGGATAAAGCAACCGTTGAATTTATTGTTACCGCCCCTGAACACTACCAGGTAGTTGGCAATGGGGAAAAAACACAGGAATATCCTAATGGCTTAGGATTTAAAACGACCCATTGGAAAGAAAAAGTACCGCTACCTACCAAGGTTATGGTCATCGGCGCAGCAAAATTTGCCGTGGAACATTCAGGTCTTATACAGGGAATTCCGTCGTCTATTTACGTTTTTCCCCAAAACCGAACGGAAGGTTTTTCAGACTTTAAACCATCCCTTTTAGTATTAGACTGGTTTTCCAGAAATATAGGCCCATTTCCCTTTAGTAAATTAGCTCATGTTCAATCTAAAACCCGATGGGGTGGCATGGAAAATGCCGGCGCTATTTTCTATTTTGAAAATTCAGTAAATGGTAAAAATGAAAGAGAAAGTCTTATCGCTCATGAAACAGCCCATCAATGGTTTGGAAATTCAGCTTCAGAAGCCGATTGGCGTCATGTTTGGTTAAGTGAAGGTTTTGCTACCTATTGTACCGTCCTTTATTTAGAGGATCGATACGGTGAGGAAAGACGCACACAAGAATTATTGTCTCAAAGAAAAACCATAATTTCTTATTTTGATAAAGTAAAAACACCCATAGTTGATCTGAATGTCAAGGACATAAATACCGTCTTGAGCACAAATACTTATCAAAAGGCTGGTTGGGTGTTGCACATGTTAAGGAATAAAACAGGGGATGACCTATTTTGGAAAGGATTAAGAACCTATTATGCAAGGTATAAATATAGCAATGCATTGACGGAAGATTTTCAGCGTGTTATGGAAGAAGTTAGTGGAATATCTCTCCAGGAATTTTTCAAACAATGGTTCTATCAATCTGGTCATCCGCAGCTAAAATATGACTGGAAGTGGAATGAGAGCAAAAAAGAATTACAACTGTCCATTACACAACTTCAAAATGCTATGTTTTCATTTCCGCTGGAAGTTGCCCTTTTAGATGCACAAAAAAATGTAATAGAAACATTGACGATATCTGTTAGCGATAAAAACACCACCTTTTCAAGAAAAGTAAAGGAAAAACCGTCCTCTATTCAATTGGATCCCCGAACCCATTTATTATTTGATATAAAATAAAATATCATGTTAGACATTCAGAAAAAACTTAGCCCTGCTTTTTATGCCATCCTAAGTTTGCCATCTACTGCCATGGGCTTTGCTTTGTCTGTTCAGATTTCAGCTTTAAGCTGGATATTGAGCACTCAATACAATTTAGCCATTCATGAGATAGGACTCGTTTGGGCTGCTGGCCCCATTGCAGGTATTTTTGGACAAGTTATCGTTGGAATGATCAGTGATGAAGTTTGGTTTTGGGGTGGAAGGAGGAGACCTTTTATACTCATTGGTGGAACACTGTCTGCGCTCATGCTGTTAGCATTACCCTTTATAGGCGCTATTTCAACAGGTCTGGGATTTGAAAGCGTTGTTGGCATAGCTATTTTAATTGCCCTTACCCTCGATTTATCCATAAATATCAGTTTCAATCCGACCCGATCCATTATTGCCGATGTCACTCCCTCTGGCAATGAAAGGACAAAAGGTTACACCTGGATGCAAACCATTTCCGGCACTTTTGGCGTAGGCGCTTATGCTATTGGGGCCATTTGGGGAAATTATGCACTCATTTACGTTGGTGCCATTATTGTATTTGTCATTAGCTTTATCCCAATCTGGTTTATAAAAGAACCAGAAAAACTGAGTGAAAAAGAGGAGGTTTTAAATTCTACACCAGATAAAAACAAATGGGTTTCAGCGTTATTTAGCATCAAGCCTCTTTGGGGATTTTTAGCTTATGCACCATTGGGTATGTTTAAAAAACTAAGTGGCCAATCCCTATCGCCCGGCATTTTAGAATTGGCCTGCCTGTTATTAACCATATATGGTATTTTCCAGGTACTAAAACAACCTGAAAGCGAAGTAGCTAATTCTCGAAGCAATGAAATAGGGTTTCAACGAATTCTGGCAGCTCATGCTTTCACGTGGATGGGTATTCAGACGATGTTTATATACATGTTTGCATTTATTCAAAACAAGATGAATTTTCTTTCAGAAAATGATTTGGGTAAGGTTATTTCTCTCTCTTTTCTACTATTGAATGCCGTTGCAGCCATTCTCCCAGCCATTCTCCTACAACCTTTGAGTGAAAAATGGGGAAAAGTTAACATTCATTTACTAAGCGTTACAACAATGTCTCTTGGATATCTGGGAATTTATTTCTGGGGAAATTCCCCCTTTAACCTCTATGTTATGATGTCTATTTTGGGTATCGGATGGGCCGCGACCGTTAGTTTACCTTTTGCTATTATGTCGCAAAAGGTGGAGCAAGGAAAAATGGGTAAGTATATGGGGTTATTTAACCTCTCCGTTGTATTACCGCAGCTAGTAAGTAGCCTGATTATTGGAGAGTTTATTTCCCAGGCTGAAAATAAAGGAATAATCTTCTTAATCTGCGCAACTTGCCTGGGAATATCTGCTGTTATTTGGACTTCCGTAAAGGAACCAGTTAAATAAAAAAAATACGCACAAACAACACGATGCGTACTTTTCGATCGAATATTCCCATATTTCATCGAAAAATACGCATCGTTGAAGGTAAATCATATTATATTTATCCCGCCCCAAGAGCGGAAATAGCCACCATATTTACAATTTCCCTGGTGGAGCTACCTAATTGTAGCACATTCACAGGATGTTTCAAGCCCATAAGGATAGGTCCGATTTTTTCAATACCAGCAACTTCTTTAACCAGATTATAGGCAATATTAGAAGCAGAGAGATTAGGGAAAATCAAAATATTTGCCCCATTTCCGTCAGCCAGGCTACAAAAAGGGTGATTATTTTTCAATAAATCCTGATGAAAAGGAAGATGCGCCTGCATTTCCCCATCTACTATCATTTCCGGATGTCGGGCTTTCAATATTTGTACAGCCCTACGCATTTTTTCAGGATCGTCCCCATCAGCGGTACCAAAATTTGAATAACTAAGCAAAGCCAAACGAGGTTTAATATTAAACTTAGTGACCTGGTCGGCGGCTAATTCAGCAATTTCAACAATTTCCTCCACGGAAGGATTAAAATTTACGGTGGTATCAGCCAGAAAAAGCGGTCCAAATCTGCTCATAAGAATGTACATCCCTGACACTTTTTTGATCCCTTCTTTTCGTCCAACGATTTGAAGAGCAGGCCTTACCGTTTCCGGATAATTTCTGGTCATTCCTCCTATCATGGCGTCAGCAGCACCCAATTCCACCATCATAGCACCATAATAATTTCGTCTTTTTATGAGATCATGAGCTTCCGATTTATTGGTACCCTTTCTTTGTCTTTTCTCAAACAAGCGTTCTGCGTATTCCAAAAGCAGATTTGCTTCGGACTCAGACTGAGGAATTTTTGGATCTATAATAATAGGGTTATTCAGATTCAGTTTATTTTCCAGAATAAGCTGATTGATCCTTTCCACATTTCCCAATAAAATAGGTTTTGCTATACCCTCTTCGATTACTTCTCTTGCTGCTTTGAGAACCATTGGATTTTCAGCATCCGCGAATACAATTCTTTTAGGATTTTGCCTAGCCTTATTGATAATAGCTCTTGTGAGGGTATTATCTAAGCCAAGGCGTTTCGAGAGCTGCATTTTATAAGCGTCCCAATCGGTAATTGGAAATTTAGACACGCCTGAATCCATGGCAGCTTTAGCGACAGCGGGAGCCACGGTAGTAAGCAAACGGGGATCGACAGGTTTTGGAATAATATAATTTTTCCCAAACATCATATTATCCTTTCCATAAGCCAGATTAACTCTGTCTGGAACGGGTTCTTTTGCTAATGCGGCGAGCGCCAAAACAGCAGCGAGTTTCATTTCCTCATTAATAACTTTCGAGCGAACATCGAGGGCTCCTCTGAAGATGTAGGGAAATCCTAATACATTATTCACTTGATTAGGATAATCACTACGACCGGTAGCTACGATACTATCTGGGCGGGAAGCGAGAGCCTCCTCATAACTTATTTCCGGGGTAGGATTTGCTAAAGCGAAGATAATCGGTTCATTAGCCATTACTTTAATCATTTCCCCATTGAGCACATTTCCCTTTGAAAGACCTATGAATACGTCAGCATTATGAAGACAATCGGCTAAAGAAATATCTAATGGCGCCTGATTATTGGCAAATTCAATTTTTTTACCATCTAGGTTTGTCCGATCTGGGTGAATCAACCCTTTAGAATCGAACATGAAAATATTTTCCTTAAGTGCACCCAAAGCATGGTACATTTTTGAACAAGAAATGGCGGAGGCACCTGCACCATTCACTACAATTTTAGCAGATTTAATATCTTTTCCAACAATTTCCAGCGCGTTGAGCAAAGCGGCGGCACTAATAATGGCCGTTCCATGCTGATCGTCGTGCATGACAGGAATATTCAACTCCTTCTTGAGTCTCTCTTCAATTTCGAAGCATTCAGGAGCAGAAATATCCTCCAGATTAACTCCACCGAAAGTAGGTTCCAAAATTTTGACCGTTCTAACGAACTCGTCCACATTTTTTGTGTCCAATTCGATATCAAAAACATCAATATCGGCATAAATTTTAAATAAAAGGCCTTTTCCCTCCATCACCGGCTTTCCAGCCAAGGCACCAATGTCTCCCAATCCGAGCACCGCGGTACCATTGGAAATAACGGCCACTAAATTACCTTTTGCCGTATATTTATAAGCGTCTTCAGGATTTGCTTCAATGGCAAGACAAGGCTCTGCAACCCCTGGAGAATAGGCCAGAGTTAAATCTCTTTGAGTAGCCGTTTCTTTTGATGGAATAACTTCAATTTTTCCAGGCCTTCCTTTCGCATGATAATGCAAGGCTTCTTCCTTCGTGGTTTTCATATTAGGTTTTTATTGGCAATTATTTAATTAGGAACACAATTTTAGGACTTTTTTTTTATAAATGCGTCACAATAAAAAATAAAAAGAAAGGGTTTTTATTTTTTGTAAAATGTACTATATTTGCACTTTATTTGAAAGACAAAATAATCAGCGATGAAAAAGGATATACATCCAAGTAATTATAGAATGGTTGTGTTCAAGGACTTTTCCTGTGACGTTTCTTGGTTAACAAGAAGTTGTGCTAATACAAGAGATTCGATTGTATGGGAAGACGGAAAAGAATACCCATTAATTAAGCTTGAAATTTCTAACAATTCACACCCGTTCTTTACTGGTAAGATGAAATTTGTTGACACAGCAGGTCGTATTGATAAATTCAATAAGAAATTCGGGAATACTAAGTTTAATAAAGAAATTTAAATTTTTCTTCTAAACTTGAAAGTCCCAATCTTACTCCGGTTGGGACTTTTTGTGTATTTATTCATGCCAAAAAACAAAGTATGGCGCAAGTAATTCTTTTCGATGGCGAAGCCCGTGAGAATCTTTTACCTCTTACACACTTAAAGCCTGTCTGCGATTTGCGGATTGGTCTTTTAACCATTAGAGAAAAATGGTCTCACTACATGGGATTTCCAGTGAGTGTGGTTACGCAGGACTATTTATCAGAATTATATCCGCTCGAATATGATACCGAAAATTATGTTATTAACGGTGCTGTATTACCTTCCGACGCCTTAGTCGCGTTGATTAGGCAAATGGATATAAATGAGGCCTTCCTTCATGAAGACCAATTGGTTGTGGCCAAACTTGATCAAAAGCAACTGCGCAAATTAATCGACGATGAAGCCATTGAAGAGCTTGATGCTCAAGACCTTCAAGACACGCCATTTTTAAAAATAAGCTCACTTACCGACTTAATTCTCCTGAACGAAGCCGCCATTATTGACGATTTTCGTTTACTTAGCAAAATGCGTAAGTCCATGCCCTTACCTCCGGGAAATACCCTTATCGGTCCTTCCGATAAGTTATTTATAGAGGTAGGAGCCACCGTTCAGGGTTCTTACCTGAACACAACAACCGGGCCTATTTATTTATCGCGAAATTCCTCTATTCTGGAAGGATGTTTTATCCGGGGTCCCTTTGCATTGGGAGAAAATTCGATTTTACGGATGGGCACTAAAATTTATGGACCTTTCGCCACGGGTCCCTTTTGTAAAATTGGTGGGGAGATAGAATCCTCTCTATTTCAAGGTTATAGTAACAAGTCTTACGAAGGTTACCTTGGTCACAGCATCATCGGAAATTGGTGTAATCTTGGGGCGGGAACGCAGGCTGCCAGTGTGCAACACACCTATGATGAGATAGAAATGTGGAATGAGGGCGATGAACAATTCATCCCTACAGGCACCCAATCTATGGGTGCTGTTTTAGGCGACCATACAAAAACGGCCAATGGAACCGTTTTCACTCCCGGTTCTGTAACAGGTATTTGTGCCAATACGCTAACTCCTGGCATTGCTCCGCGCTTTATTCCCTCTTTTGCCGCATCAGAAAATGGACAGGTAGGCATTACTTTCTCTCCGGAAAATGCCTTTCGTGCCGCCGAACAGATGATGACAAGAAGGCAGGCGGATCTTACTTTTCAACAAAGATTACTCTTACTTAAAATTTTTGAGATTACCTCATACCAAAGACCTTGGGAGAAATAAATAGATTTACTGTCCCCTTTTGGAAAAAAATACTAAGTCATTTGATTGAATTTCCGTTGGAAACTATCTCGGGTCAAAATGATTTACCTCTAACCGTTTGCTTGCATAAAGGTCGTTTTCAATTGTATTCTGAACAGGCAATCTACTCCTGGGATGATCTCTACTCTCAATTTCGAGATGTGTTTATTCATCTGTCCCCTGAAATTAAGGATAAAAAAGAAGTGCTATTATTAGGATTAGGACTGGGTAGTATTCCCTATTTATTGGAAAAAAATATGGGTGTTGATGCCTATTATACAGCTATCGAAATAGATGAAAACATCATTTATCTCGCTGAAAAATATACCCTGCAATATTTAAATTCAGGCATTAGTACTGTTCAGGCCGATGCTCTGGCTTTTCCGTTCTATACAGAGGAAAAATTTGACCTCATCTGTTTTGATGTTTTCAATGATAATGAGACGCCCTTAGATTTCTTTTCAACAGATTATTTCGAAGCACTAAAAGAATGTTTAGAGCCTAGCGGCTTACTACTATTTAACGTTCTCAGGGCTCAACAGCCTCCTATAGAAAATATATTGAGCGTTTTTCCAAATGCAGTTCCCTTTACATCAAATGAAAATGATGTTTGGATAGCAAGGCATGTTTAGAAATTTTACCAGCAAATGCCTTATCATTTTCTTCAAACTTTAGTTGTAAGAAATAATCAGGGCGTGGTAAAAGCCACAGGAATTTGTTTTCCATTAAAATATTGATGTCCGTTCAGTGCAAAATTAGATATAAAATCAGCCATTTTGTGAGCACTTATGGGTGCTTCGTAGCCCGGAAAAGCTTGCGATAACATTTCAGTTTGCACCGCTCCAAGCGCTAACGCATTCACAGAAATACCTTTGCCACTAAATTCTACAGCTAAACATTCAGTTAATGTCCCTAAAGCAGCTTTAGAAGCACTGTATGCACTTAACCCTGGAAATTTACTGCTTCCCTGAAATCCACCCATCGAAGTAATATTAACAATATGGGCATTTCCACTTAAAAGAAGCCAGGGATAAAGGAAACGAATCAACCTTGCCGGACTAAACACATTCACATCAAATTGATTTTGCCAATCTTCTTCCGATTGTTCCACAAAGGGTTTATTTACTAAAAAACCAGCATTATTGATGACAATATCCAGACCGTTCATAGCATTTAGGGTATTTGATAATGGATAAAAATCATCCTTTACCAAATCTAATTCAAAAGGAAAAAGACGATGTTCCTTTATAGCCTGATTAAAAACAGGTATGGATTGATCCAGCGGTTTTCTTGCTATAGCTATTACCTCATGATTTTGGTTCAGGAGGAATTGACATAAAAGTTCAAAACCAATACCTTGGCTTGTACCTGTTATTAAAATTTTAGACATATTATAAATCACCTTTTTGTGGACGAATAACTATTTCCTCTATCACGGTATTTCCAGGCATTTCCCAGGCATTCCAAACGGCATCGGCTACTGCATCAGCTGATAAAATCCTATTTGCTTCCACGGGAATACCGTCCCAGGAAGAGGTTAATGTTTGGCCTGGTAATACCGCTGTTACTTTAATTTCCCTTTCTAGAAACGATGCCCGAAGCATTTTTGTCCAGGCTAACTGAGCTACTTTCGATATGCTGTAAGCGGGACTATCGAAACGGGGTTCATTGGAAACAACACTGCAAACAGAAAAAATATGGGTTCCCTTTTTAAAAGAAGACTGCCATTTTTGACATAAAAAATGATTGCTAAGCACATGCAATTGCATAAAATCATCTAGACTTGGAATTTCATCGGAGTTTAACAGTTCGCCCATAGCAAACAGGCCTGCATTGAACACTAAAACATCCATTGACGATAAGGTTGCCAAGGCAAACTGCGAAAGAGAGCTCAACTGAGATTTATCCATTAAGTCAATCGAAAAAGTGGCAAAGCGCTGAGTAGGAAATTTTTGTTGTAATTCCCCACTTCTTGCCTGCAATCCTTCGATATCCCGGGCAATCATCAACAAATCAAAACCATTTTCAGCAAATCTATTAGCTATTGACCAACCAATACCCTTAGAAGCGCCTGTAATTATGGCAACTGGCATTATTTCTATTTATTTCTTAAACTGAATACGGGTTCTATTTGTTTAATTTAATTAATTTTAACTTTTGATTCGTCGTTAATAAAGAAGAAAGTGGTAATAACTAAATTATTAAATCATCTGGGAAAGTACCTTATTTTGATGGGAAACGCCTTTTCAAAGCCTGAAAAGACGTCCATGTACTACAAAGAGGTCATTCGACAGATGCATGACATTGGGGTAGGTTCCCTCATTATAGTTTTTATCATTTCTCTATTTATCGGGGCAGTTACCGCCATTCAGTTTGCTTATCAGCTAGATGGTACTTTAGTACCCGATTATTATATTGGGTATGTGGTAAGAGATATGACCATTATAGAGTTGGCGCCAACTATTACTTGCCTGGTTTTAGCTGGAAAAGTTGGCTCGAACATGGCTTCCGAAATTGGGGGTATGCGTCAGAAAGAGCATATCGATGCTATGGAAATCATGGGTGTTAATACCGCTGCCTATCTAATAATGCCAAAAGTTTTAGCAGCCGTGATAATCATTCCCATTTTAGTAGCTATCGCAGCTTTTGTCAGTATTGGTGGCGGATTTATTGCATCGGTTCCAACAGGATTGCTTTCAGGACAAGAATTTGTCATGGGATTAAGGTCGTTTTTTATGCCTTACAATGTTTTCATGATGTTTGTTAAATCGTTTGTTTTTGCTTTTTTACTCACTTCCATTTCTTGTTACCAAGGTTACAACGTAAAAGGTGGTAGCATAGAATTGGGAAAGGCAAGCACCAATGCCGTGGTTATTAGTGATATCATGATTTTATTGGCAGATTATCTGATTGCTGTAGTTTTAATTTAATATGCTGTATATAGACTTATGATAAAAATTAGCGGTATTTATAAATCGTTCGGAAATACTCCTGTTTTAAAAAACATTTCGACCGAGTTTAAACCTGGAAAGACCAATTTAATTATTGGAAAATCAGGAGCAGGGAAAACGGTCCTATTAAAACTATTGGTTGGCTTAATCGCGCCAAATGAAGGGCAAATTTTTTACGACCAGGTAGATTTCCTACAATTAAAAAAGAAGGATTTAAGGACTTTAAGGATGAAAGTAGGCATGCTTTTTCAAGGCTCAGCTTTATTTGACTCCCTAACTGTGGAGGAAAATATTCGGTTTCCACTGGATATGTTTACCGAAATGACGAAAAAAGAAAAATCTGATCGTGTAAATACCTGTTTAAATAGAGTTAGTTTAGATGGGGTTAATGCAAAATTTCCATCGGAATTAAGTGGTGGCATGCAGAAAAGGGTAGGTATTGCGCGGGCCATTGTTTTAAATCCATCCTATCTTTTTTGTGATGAACCCAATTCAGGACTTGACCCAAAAACTTCTTTAGTCATTGACGAACTGATTAAAGACATTACTATTGAAAACAATATGACTACCATCATAAACACTCACGACATGAACTCTGTGATGGAAATTGGTGATAATGTGGTACTTCTGCATGAAGGTGAAATTTGTTGGCAAGGAAATAAGGATGAAATCATGGCTAGCGACAATGAAATACTACATGATTTTATTTTTGCATCTCCCTTCCTTCAAAGATTGCGTAATGCGGCTGTATCCAATGGTTTTCATATATAATCAAAATAAAGAAAAGCAAATAGTGCTTTTTATCGGTCTAATTATTTAATTTTGTGAATTATTAAATTCCATCTGCCCAGGTGGTGAAATTGGTAGACATGCTACTTTGAGGTGGTAGTGCTCGTAAGGGTGTGCAGGTTCGAATCCTGTCCTGGGCACAAAAATAAAAAGGGCGGTATTTAATTTTATGCCGCCTTTTTTTATTTTAATTACTTAAAATATGGATGCATCATTTTGGAATGAACGTTATGTTTCAAAGGAATACGTTTACGGTAAAGAACCTAATACATTTTTCAAAGATTTCATACATCAAAAATTACGCATCCCTGGAAAATTACTGCTTCCTGCGGAAGGAGAAGGTAGAAATGCCGTTTTTGCTGCACTCAATGGCTATCAGGTAACCGCTTTTGATTTTAGTACAGATGCAAAAAATAAGGCACAGCTTTTAGCCAGCGAAAAAAATGTATCTATTGAATACCTGACTTCCAATATCTCCTCTTTCGATTTTACCCCTGAAACATTTGATGTTGCAGGTTTATTTTTTGTGCATCTGCCACCTGTTGAAAGAACATCTTTCCATACATCTGTCATTTCCTCGCTTTTACCTGGAGGATTGATTTGTTTGGAAGCCTTTCATACCGATCAGATAGAATTACATTCGGGAGGTCCAAAAAAGAAAGATATGTTAATGGATGTAGAGCAGTTGGCAAATGATTTCAAATCAATGGATATTTTACACCTGACAAAAATAGAAAGAGTCCTTGATGAAGGTCCTTTCCATCAAGGTAAAGCTGCCTTAGTTCAGCTAATAGCAAAAAAGAAGTAAATTATGACAGCAGCAAAAAAAGGTAACAAAGTTTATACCACATTCGCGTTCAAATGTCCAAAATGTGCTAAAGGTGATTTGTATCCAACGGGTACTTTTTCATTTTCAAAACCCTTTGAAATGAATGATACTTGCAATCATTGTGAGCAGAAATTCTTTCCTGAACCTGGTTTTTATTACGGAGCCATGTTTATTTCATACATATTTACAGGCTGGTTCTCCATTGCATTTGTTTTACTTTTACATTGGATATTTAAATGGAATACTACCGCCTCTTTTGCGGCATTAATTGCTGTTTTAGCTTTATTTTTCGTATATATCTTCAGATTATCCAGATCTATCTGGCTAAATCTAATGGTGAAATATGACCCGCCAACGGATAAATAATTTTTAAGCTTTTATTGGAATTTCAATGGATAACTCGCTAATTTTAAACTATATTAGGACAGGATACCCCCAATTGGCTGAAAAATCACTACAGGATGAAATAGCTTCTGTTGGTAAGGTTATTACTTTTAAAAGTGGGAATATTATTCTTGATATTGGAAGCTACATAAAAAGTATGCCCTTAATCATTTCTGGTTTAATTAAGGCGGTAAGAGAGGATTCCGAAGGAAATGAGATTTTTCTTTATTATCTAGCTGATGGGGAGACTTGTAGTATGTCATTTACCTGTTGCCTGATGAATAAGAAAAGTGAGATTAGGACCATTGCAGAAGAAGATACCATGCTAATTAGTATCCCCTCAAAGTATATGGACGAATGGATGTCAAAATATGCAAGCTGGCGCAATTGGGTCATGAAAAGTTACGAACTTCGAATGAAGGAATTACTAAAAACCATTGATAGTATCGCTTTTCAAAAAATGGATGAACGCTTGCTCGCCTATCTACAAAATAAAGCGGAAAAATTGCATTCAAAAATATTGCATACCACACATCAGGAAATAGCCTATGATTTGAATGCGTCCAGGGAAGCCGTGTCGAGGTTACTAAAACAATTAGAAAATGATCATTATGTAGTCTTGGGGAGAAATAAAATTGAAATTCTAACCAAGTGAGAAGAAAAGATTATGCGATTTTATACACATAGTTTCTTAGCCCTCTTCTTTTCCCTATATTCCTTACCCATTTTTTCAGCGTGCCAGTTTACATCCCAAAATTTAAATTATTTTCCTCTTATTCAGTCATTTATAGTAAATCCAACCGCTCCTGCTTCCCCATATTTCACTTCCTTTAAAGATATATATTTAAAATTTGGGAAGCAAACCATCCTTCAACCCAATGAAAATATTAATGAGTGGTATGAAAGATTTTGTGAAGTAGCTCCTCTTTCAGATATTGAATGGCTAATTTACCAATCTGACTTATCTGATATACAAGAATTAAAGAATGCCGTAATTCAAAACACAGGATTAATCACCTACCTAAGGACCAATAAATTTGCCCGGCATTTAGTGAAAAACAAGTGCCTGGAAACTATTGAATATCTGCTATTTGCCAAGAAATGCGAACCATTTGTTATAGCTGATAAAGATGTATGGCAAACTAAAAAACCAGATATTCAAAATATGGAAGCATTGATTCAAGAGGGTACAAAAGAATTTTTAACCATTGAATCTCACTATATCAGATTAAGAATGGCCTACCAAATCATACGATTAGCGCATTATTCGGGTCAATATAGTAAAGTAAAATACCTGTATAACTATTTTATACCTAAAATTAATCATGCGCCAAGCACCATTCAGTATTGGATTGAGGGACATTATGCGGGCGCGCTTAAAGCACTGGGAGAAAGAGCAAAAGCTGCTTATTTCTACGCCAGAGTATTTCATCATTGTCCAGCAAAAAGAGAATCTGCCTTTTTAAGCTTTGAAATCAGAACAGATAATGACTGGCTAAGTGCTCTTTCTTTGTGTGAAAATGACCAGGAACGCACGGCCTTGTATGCATTAAGAGCCAGTTTTAGAAATAGTAGAGCCGTCGATGAAATGATTGACATTTATAGTCTTCATCCAAAAAGCAACTATTTAGAATCTATTCTCATTCAAGAAATAGAAAAACAAGAAAAAAAGCCGGTAGTTGAGTATATTAAAAAACTCGACACTTTTGTAAAACAAGTAATTGATGAGAAAAAAGTAGCCCATCTGGAAATCTGGCTCCTGGCATTAGGGTATTTAAATTACTTAAATAATGATTATTTTGAAGCCAAATTGGCTTTTAATGCAGCCAGAGAATATACTCAATCCAAAGCTCTTTTGGAACAAATATCCATATTTAATATGGCCATTGAAATAAAAGAATGGGAAAAAATAAATGAGGAAGTTGCTCAACGTATCTGGGAGTTTACATCTGAAAATGAAGTATTTAATAGATACCCTACCCTTCAGTCATTATTATCAAAGCAAGTTTTCCAAAATTTGCAAAATCATAGAAATCCTGGGCTTGCTGTATTGTATAGATTTGGATTTAATGCCGTAAAAGTTAACCCCAGTGAAGAGGTTATCCGTGATATAAAAGAATTAGCGAAAAAAGAAATTATTAATCCTTTTGAAAAGAGCCTCATGGTTCTTTCAAAAAAGCAATTCAATACTGAAATTCAAGCACTTTATGCTACCTGGTTAATGACCTTAAATGAATGGGAGGCAGCTGAAAAAGCCTGGCAGGAAATTCCCCTTGCTGATATCGAATTATTTGGAAAATCAAATCCATTTATTGAAAGATTAAATGAATGCGTCCATTGTCCGGTAAAATCAAATGAAAGGCAATTAACCAAACCACAAATTGTGGCTGAAATGTTAAAACTACAGTATGACATTAAAGCTAACAGAACCGAAAGTCCTCAATACTACTATAAAATGGGACTTGGTCTTTATAATATGTCCTATTTTGGTTATGCCTGGAACGTCGTCGATTATTTCCGGAGCGGTTCAAGTCTTAAGGCTGAAAGGTTAGAAAATTCCTCAGACATTATGAAACACCCTCTTTACCCTAACGGGAATAGAGAAAACATTGATTTATCAAAAGCATTAGGCTACTTTGAAAAAGCCATTTCCTTAAGTACGGATAAAGAATTAAGTGCCAGGGCTACCTTTATGGCTGCGCGTTGTGAACAAAAAATGTCTCATGTTACCAAAACAGCTAACAAAAGAAAATATTTTGCCTTATTGAAAACAAAATACAAGGATACCCAATATTATGGTAAAGTCATTGAAAGCTGTAAATATTTCAAATATTATGTCAACTAACTAAAGTTTGTGTGCAAAGAAAATGATTCTTTTCAATGTAAATACACACTATCTTAAGACCTTTTATTGATAAATTTGAAAAATGTAATCCTTTGGTTCAATTCATTTTATCTTTAATCATTAGATTTAACAGCGTACTGGCAGCATGGGCAATTTTAGTCCCTGGTCCAAATATGGCGCTTACACCGGCTTGGTATAAAAAATCATAATCGGCTGGAGGAATTACCCCCCCGACAATAACTTTAATATCAGATCGACCGAATAAAGCAAGAGCTTCTATCGTATCAGGAACGAGTGTTTTATGCCCAGCGGCGAGAGATGAAATACCTAAAATATGAACATCATTTTCAACGGCTTGCCGTGCAGCTTCTTGTGGTGTTTGGAACAACGGACCTAAATCGACATCAAAGCCAACGTCAGCAAAACTAGTGGCAATAATTTTTGCTCCCCTATCGTGACCATCCTGCCCCAGCTTAGCAATCAGAATTCTTGGTCGTCGGCCATCCAATGCTTCCCATTGGTCAGAAAGCTCCATGGCATGAATAAAATCGGCATCCATAGCGAGTTCTTTTCCATAAACACCTGAAATAGTATTATTTACTGGTTTATACCTACCAAAAACCTTTTCCAGGGCATAAGATATTTCACCTAAAGTACCTCTTAGTCTGGCGACTTTAACGGCACCCTCTAATAAATTTCCCTTTCCCGAAATGGCTATATGTTCAAGTTCCTCTAACGCTATTTCAAGCGCTTGATTATTTCTATTAGCTTTAACTTTATGAAGTCTTTCTATTTGAATATTGCGAACCTTTTGGGTATCGACATCTAACAAATTGATTAACGGAACATTTTCAGAAGGAAAAATATTTACCCCAACGATTTTATCCTTGCCGGTATCAATTCTACCTTGTTTTTTAGCTGCCGCCTCTTCAATTCTCATTTTGGGTAAACCCTGAGCAATAGCTTTTGTCATTCCACCCAGCGCTTCAACTTCCTCAATTAAAGTTAATGCTTTAACCACCAAATCATGAGTGAGAGATTCTACGTAATATGAACCAGCGAAAGGGTCAACGGCTTGAGTGATTCCTGCTTCTTTTTGAAGATAAATCTGAGTATCTCTGGCTATTTTAGCAGAAAACTCAGAAGGTAATGCCATTGCCTCATCCAAGGAATTGGTATGTAAAGACTGTGTTCCTCCAAAAACAGCAGACAAAGCTTCTATGGTAGTTCTACAAACATTATTGAAGGGATCTTGTGCCGTTAGACTCCAACCCGACGTTTGGCAATGCGTTCTTAAAGATAAAGACTTAGCATTCTTCGGATTAAATTCACGCATTAACTTGGCCCAAAGCAATCTTCCTGCTCTTAGTTTTGCGATTTCATTAAAATGCTGCATACCAATAGCCCAAAAGAAAGAAAGTCGGGGTGCAAACTCATCGATTTCAAGACCGGCTTTTAGTCCTGCACGGACATATTCCAAACCATCAGCTAGTGTGTAGGCAAGTTCCAGTTCAGCGGGTGCCCCTGCTTCGTGTAAATGATAACCACTAATACTAATAGAGTTATAGCGAGGCATTTTCTTTGTTGTGTAGGCAAAAATATCTGAAATGATTCTAATAGAAGGCTCTGGCGGATAAATAAACGTATTTCGTACCATAAACTCCTTTAGTATATCATTTTGAATGGTTCCTTGAAGTTTTTCCGATGCTACGCCCTGTTCTTCCGCAGCCACAATATAAAAGGCCAGAATGGGAATAACCGCACCATTCATCGTCATAGAAACAGTCATTTCATCAAGAGGAATCTGATCAAATAAAATCTTCATATCCTCCACCGAATCAATGGCAACGCCTGCTTTACCAACATCGCCTTTTACTCGTTCATGGTCAGAGTCATAACCTCTATGCGTCGCTAAATCAAAGGCTACAGACAAGCCTTTTTGTCCTTGTGCCAAATTTCTCCGATAGAAGGCATTACTTTCCTCGGCGGTAGAAAATCCTGCATATTGTCTTATTGTCCAAGGTTTCTGAACATACATGGTTGCATGTGGACCACCTAAAAAAGGAGGTAATCCAGCGCAAAACCCTACATGACTAACCTCTTTGAGATCATCATTGGTAAAAACCCTTTTAGCGTTTTCTGGCGTATCATTTGAGATAGAAGAACCATTCTCAAACGAAGGAAGAGGATACTCTGCAACCAGGTCGAAATCTAAAATATGAGATTCAAAATCAGGAGGTAAAGACATGTACTAATAAATAATTAAAAATCAGTATTTGGTTTCTTTATATCCAATCTTTCAATCCAGATATTTTTATAAAGGACATCATGTCCTTCGGCCTGTAATTTCAATCCACCGGGAACATCTGTAATTCCCTTTCCCATATTATTTCCACCATCGATACCAGAATTTGGACCACCCCATACTTGTTGAATAGGCCAGTTGACATGAACTTTTTTACCATTAAAATAGACAGTCACTAAAGCTTTTTCTGTTAAAACACCATTTTTAAATCTGGCAGCTCTAAAATTTATATCATAAGCGTTCCATTTCCCAATACCCCTGTATTCTTTGTATGGCGAATCAGATTCATTTATAATGGCTGCCATGCCGTGTTTTGTAGAGTCACCGTCCAGCACTTGAATTTCATATCTATTTTGAAGATAAACGCCACTATTCCCACCTGGATTAACTATTAGAAATTCTATATGTAATCTGAAATCACGATAAGCCTCCTTGGTAACTATATCTGCTGTTCCATACTTTCCTCCAGCGGCGGTAGGGTCATTGGTATTTAATACTTTACCAAACCCTTGTGGATCATCTACCAGAAACCATTTTATAGGAAGCGTGGCGGCTAATCTTGGCCCTTGCCAATAAGTCCATTTTTCATCAAGCATTTGCCTTGTCCCGTCAAAAAGAACGACTGCCTTGGATGAAGGTTTGGCACCTACGTCGAGAGAGACTTTCTTTTGCATCATTCCGTCCTGACCGAATAAGCCCATTTGAACCATTACCAAAACAGGTATTAGTAGAAAGCATTTATTTTTCAACATAATTATTTATTTATCGGAAAAATACAAAAATAAATCGAATAGCAGTGGCTAAAATCAATTATTATGCGGAGGTTGCAAATAGCAATGCGTTCATTTTTTCAGTATCTAAGGAAGGAGCAAACAAATGGGCTGAAACATTATCTTCATAGATAGAAATTTCCCATTCATCGGCAAAGTCTTTTGCTAATCCAGCCATTTTTGAGGCATAGAGAACCGATTTACCTTTGGACATTAAAAAGTCCATCACTGCAATACGAATTAACTCATTAGGCTGCTGGCTTAAACACTTTTTTCTCACACTTTCTGCTGTTTTTTTATTCCACTGTGCAGATAATTTATGTGCTAAAGAAGTGTGATTATTTATCATATCCGTTCTATAATCTCCCCACTCCATGGTATTATTTTGTCTTTCGAAATAAGCAAAATGCATTTTTTCTGCCAATTCCTGATAGGACGTTCTGGACATAATGCGGACTAATTGCAATATTTTTAATACCTCTTTTTCCTCTAAAACAATCGCCTCAGATTCATATTTCATTATTTTCCTGGCTATTTCCATCTTATTTTTTGCGCCAGAATGTAAAACAATTTGCCTGGCTAAAGGCAAAGAAAGAAAATAATCTGTAACCCCCTTCTGTTCTGCACGCAGCCTAACGCTAAAATCTTTTAAAACGATAGGCCTTCTAATGTCATTATCAAATATGTAACTATCTTTTAACCATCGTTTTATATGAATTGTGAACATGCCAGGATTAAAATCCAACAGATCATGCAATTCTGAAGCTGTTATAGCATAAGAACCTTTGCGGCTCTTATATAGGTTGAGTTCATTTGCCATTTCATTTAATTTGAAACAAATATATACAATTTGTTTTAATTTACAAAATATTTAAAACATTTTATTTTAAACAATAGTAAATTTGAATTTTTAATAATATCCTTTGATATTGCATTAAAATTCCTTCATGCAAAAATTCTACTTCAAAGGTTGTCTAAGAATTTCTTTACTTCTGGGTTTGACATTATATGTGCTTCCCCTTTTCACCCAAGGTTTACCTGTTCCCCTAGAAAATCCTGGGATTGAGTGGATTGAAAGACTACAAATTAAGTCGGGCATTAGAATGTCATCCCATACAGCTTTAAAAAATTATCAGCGAAAAGCTATTTGGGATTTCACTAAACAATTAGATTCCCTATCCGATTTGACCAAAGTAGATAGAGCTAATATTGCCTGGTTGAAAAATGACAATAATGATTGGGCAGATTCAACCTATACCAATCCTGACAAAGGCATTTTTTCCTGGTTTTATCCTAGAAAATATCATGCCTTTGAGGTGAATACCCCTGATTTATCCATTAGATTAAATCCCATTCTTTATTTACAAGCAGGGCCGATGGGAGAAAAATCATATTTCTTTAATCAAAGAGGGGTTGATTTTCGAGCTAATGTAGACCGATTCTATATTTTGTTTACCCTACTCGAGACACAAGCATTATTTCCTTCATTCCTGGATCGTTTTTTCAGTCAATACCAAAGTTTACCAGGTGCTCATTTAGTTAAAACCGAAAATTATCCTACTACTATTGGATTCCCATACAGGTACGATTTCCTTAATGGAAAAGGTATTTGGGGGGCAAATATATCTAAATTTTTAAATATAGAAATGGGTTTTGGGAATCATAAAATAGGAAATGGATATAGGTCCCTCTTACTCTCTGACATAGCCACTTATTATCCATATCTAAAGTTAAACTGGCAAGTTTGGAAAATACATTTTCAAAACATTTATGGCCAGTTAGCCGCTGCCTCATCTAATCTCACCAATGATAGGTTAGTTTCAAAAAAGTATTTTGCTTCACATCACATTAGTATCGAACTTTTACCAGGTTTGCAAGCCGGACTGTTTGAAAGTGTTATTTTTTCCCGAGCCAATGGATTTGAACTAACCTATCTTAATCCTTTTGCATTATATCGGGTAACAGAAGGTTCATTAGGCAGTCCTGATAATGTGCTCATTGGTGGTGACTTCAGGTGGAACTTATTCAAAAGAATTCAATTATATGGCCAATTTATTTTTGATGAATTTAAATATAAAGAGCTTTTTGTCTATAAAAGGGGTTGGTGGGGAAATAAATGGGGCCTTCAGGGTGGTTTGAAATACGTAGATTTCCTTGGCATTAAGCAACTTGATTTCCAATATGAATATAACGTAGTCAGACCTTATACTTATGCACAATATAGGGCCAACGACATTTCTTACACTCACCATGCTCAAATGTTGGCGCATCCATTAGGCGCAAATTTCAAGGAGTCTCTTTTCAGAATGCAATATCAACCACATAAAAGAGTTCACCTGGACGCTAAATATTTCCGTATTAATAAAGGCCTGGATGAACAAAACCAGAATTATGGTGGAAACCCAATGGCCGATGGTAATAAAAGGCCGCAGGAGTTTAATAATTTCATCGGTCAGGGCTTGAATACCGATATTAATATCATCGCTTTAGATCTTCGCATTGCGTTAGGGCATCAGATATTTTGGGATTTCGGCTATTTTTCGAGAATTGAAAAACAAAGATCAAACCCATTACTTAAAGATGCTTATTGGAGAACAGGAATTAGAATGAATGTTGGTACCTGGAAAACGGAATATTAAGTAAGAATTTCTATCTTCGCCTTTGTATTAAAGAATATATCAAAAAAATAGTATGTCTTCTGAAAAAAATCCAAATGTAGCCTATTTCTGCATGGAATATGGCATAGACCAACGTTTTAAAGCTTACGCGGGTGGCTTGGGAATTTTGGCTGGTGATTATTTAAAAGGTGCTCACGATCACCAATATCCTATTATTGGTATTGGTATTCGTTGGAAACAAGGTTATACCGAACAAAAAATTGATGCCTCAGGAAATGCTTATGATAGTTATCATAATTACAAATATGACTTTCTGGAAGATACCGGCATTACCGTTTCCGTAGATATTCGAAAGGTTAAGGTTAACTGTAAAGTATGGAAGTTAACCCAGTTTGGAAATGCAGATTTATATTTATTAGATACCGATATCCCTGATAATCATGACTCATGGATTACTGGGCAACTTTACGGTTGGTTTGGTGAAGAACGGATTGCACAAGAGATTGTCCTGGGTATTGGTGGCGTAAGAGCTATTCGGGCTCTTGGACTTCCCATCGATATTTATCATTTTAACGAAGGCCACGCTTTATTTGCTGGTTTTGAACTGTTAAGAGAAAAAATGGAGGATGAAGGACTTACTTTTGAAAAAGCCGTTGAGGTGGTAAAAAAGGAAGTTGTTTTTACCACACACACTCCTATAGTTCAAGGCAATGAATCGCACCCAATAGATAAAATTATCTACATGGGAGCTAATCTTAACTTAACAAGAGCTCAATTAACCTTTTTAGGTGGCGGCGATCCGTTTAATATGACCATCGGTGCCCTCAGACTTTCAAAAATAGCCAACGGTGTAGCGCAATTACATGGCGAAACATCTAACAAAATGTGGGCTGAAGTTGATAAAAGAGCAGACATTCTGGCGATCACCAATGCCATTCATCTACCTACCTGGGTTGACAATGCGATGATTCGTGCCGCAGAAGATGGTTCTGATCTTTGGGAGCCTCACCTACAAAATAAAAGGGCGCTCATTGATTTTATTGAAGCAAAAAATGGCGTTCGTCTCGATGAGGAAAAATTAATTATTGGTTTTTCCCGTCGTGCCGCACCTTATAAAAGGTCTGATTTTATTTTTTCAGATTTGTCTATCATAGAACCTTTGTTACTTGAGAAAAAATTTCAGATAGTATTCTCGGGTAAAGCTCATCCACTAGATGATGTCGGCAAGTTAATCGTTAAGAATTTAGTGGCCATGTCCAGGAAATATCCAAAAGCAGTGGTTTTTCTTGAAAATTATGACATGTCAATAGGTAGAATGCTTACCCGTGGTTCAGATATCTGGTTAAACAACCCAAGAAGACCTTTAGAAGCGAGTGGAACATCTGGAATGAAAGCAGCGATGAATGGTGTATTAAATCTAAGTATTTTAGACGGATGGTGGCCGGAAGCCTGTGTACACGGTGTAACTGGATGGCAGTTTGGTGACGGTTTTGAACATGAAGAAGAGGAGATTCAGGACGCGCACGATTTGAAAGCACTGTACAAAGTATTGTTGGAAGAAGTTATTCCAACCTACTATGAAAATAAGTCAGCATGGATGGACATGATGCGTGAAAGCATTCTGCAGACAAAAGAACCCTTTGCTGTAAAAAGAATGTTAGAAGAATATTATGAATTGCTCTATAAATTTGAAGCTTAGATATAATATTCAAGCCTAAAAAGGGTGAGCCAAACTGGATAAGCCATCAGAAATGATGGCTTTTTCTTTGTCTATCAGTGGGTTTGAGCTGTATCTTTCTAAAAATTAAGTAAATTCTTTAATGATCTTTTTAGCAGTATGAGTACTACCCCAATTAGCTAGTTCGTGTAATAATGGAAGTAACGATTTGCCAGCGTTAGTTAAAGAATATTCTACTCTTGGCGGCATTTCAGTGAATTTAATTCTATTAATTAATCCATATTGCTCTAATTCTTTCAATTCACCAGACAATACTTTATTTGAAATCGATGGTATGATTTGGTTTAGTTTCCCAAATCGAATTGTCCTATCTCCAATACAGTTTAGTATGATGGGCTTCCATTTACCTCCAATGATACTTATTGTGCGGGTTACGGGGCAATTTAATGGGTTGTCGATGAATTTACTGCTCATAATTTGGTTACCTTTTGGTTACTTGTATTTACTAACTTAGTTACGAATGTATAAAATTTGAAATAGATTTGTAAAAAAAAAATGAAAAATTACATACAGATTATCAGTTTTTTATTAGTTAAGTTCTTTTTTGTTTCCTCAGTTTTTGCTCAAACAAAATTGACTTTAGGGAAACAAGTTTTTGAATTACATAACGTGACAGGATCAATCATTAAGTTTCGAGGTGAACCTGTCCTTAAAATTGAAAGAGATTTAAATACTTTGCCATTTGACCCAAATAGATTAGAGGCGACTGTAGATGAAAAACATTATGCAAAATTAGTTGGATTAAATGATTTTGAAAATGGAACTATAGAGATTAAGATGTATAGTCAAATTCAAGATCCATCCCCTTTTGCAGGAGCTGCAGGTTTTATTGGCTTGTATTTTCGAATTGCTGAAAACGATTCTGCGTTTGAGTCAATTTATTTGCGACCTAAAGTTGGAAGAGCCTCAAATCAAATGTTTAGAAACCACGCTGTTCAATATTTTTCTTATCCGGATGCAAAATTTGAAACACTTAGAAAAAATTATCCTCCTGGCTCGTATGAGGGTTCAGCACCAGTTGCTTTAAAAGAATGGATAACAATGAGAATTGAGGTAAATGGAGAAACGGCCGAAATGTTTATTAACAATATGAAATACTCTTCTTTTATCGTCGATAAAATGTTAGGTAAAGTTAAAAAAGGAGGAGTTGGACTTTATGTTGATATAGCTACAATTGGATACTTTAAGGACTTGAAAATAATAAAAAGACCTTATAAAGCTCCAATCAAGAAAGAAGAAAAACAGGAAGGTATTTAAACTCCCTGTCGATTTGCAAGAAGTTTAACCTTTTATTTTCCAGATAGTTACATACTCAATCATCGCATTATAGCTGCATCTTTCCTCTGTGAGGGGAGCGAAAAGAAAAAGGGTTATCCTTTGATAGTGTAACACTTCTGCCGTTTTCAGGAAAAATATCACTTTCTTATAACTTGAAGTTGATTTATGAAAAATCTTGTTGTTTTTTTAGGA
>JBMLQR010000017.1:0-12736 GCA_049241465.1 Saprospiraceae bacterium
CTGGACCGATTAGGACAAAAAACAGGGTATATGGTATTTCTCGAAAAGAAAAGTGCTGCAGAATTATCATGGGAGGATCGAATCCGTTGGGAAGTACATGTTGTTGACAACAAGGAGATTATTATTTATGCCATGTAGAGACGCTATGCTTGGCGTATCTACTCTGAAAGGTTTCAATGTAAATTTTAACTCTTGGCTCCAGTTTTGAATCAGGATTTGTAGGATACAGTCAACGTCTTTGGCTTATGCATTAGGTTTATTCTTCGTGGGTGTCAATCCTCATTTAAGTATTGGTATTTTAATACGAATGAAAGTATTACCTTTTAAAGCGCTTTTCCAAACAAATTATATGTAGATGTGAATGGTGTGGAAGGGAAGTATATTGGATTAAAAGTTTTATGGTTCACAAAATTGTTTCTGGATGAAATCAAAAATATTAATTCAGTTCAACCCTTATCTTAATAGCACATATAAAAATACACAGCGAGGTAAATCTTTTGCTTGTATTATCAAAGGTCCACTATCTTAGTATGTGTTTACAGTGTTTTATGAATCTGAGTAAAGGATCACCATTTTCTATTCCTGATAGTTATTTTGATTGGAGAAAAATGACAGACAAATTACATGTAAGTCAATTTCTTAAAAAGGGAGAAGAAATATGGTTTTGAAGAATTTATTATGTCCTTCGCCAATACAAGTAAAACGGGATACCGGTAGCGATTAAACCTAGACCTAAAAGTGCTTCCTTCGGTTGGTTTATCGTTGTAATAACCAACAAAAGCAGACTGAATAAAAGAAAAATAACAGGCATAAACGGATAGGCAAATACCCGGTAGGTGCGAGGAATATCAGGCTCTTTTATTCGAAGAATAATAACACCCAAGGCAGTGGCACCGTAAAAAATGAAAGCTGCAAATACGAGTATATTAGTGAGTAGGTCAAATGACCCCGACCAAACTAAAAGACTCGCCCACATAGCTTGAATAAAAATAGCTTTGTAGGGGGTTTGAAATTTAGGATGAATAGAATTTGCACTTTTAAAAAACATGCCATCTCTTGCCATAGCATAAAGAATTCTTGCGGTCAATAAAATGGAACTATTCGCAGAATTGAGGGTTGTGGCCATAATTAAACACGCAACGAAAATTGCTCCAATACTACCCCAAATTTTATTAGCCACTTCAACGGCTACAATCTTATTAGGCTCGGAGTTCAATGAGATATAGTAATCTATCGGAAAAATATAGGCAAAAACGGTGTTTAACAAAACATAAATTACTATTACAATAAGCGTACCGATACCTAACGCCAAAGGAAGATTTTTCTTCGGATTTTTCACCTCTTCGCCTATGTAACCAATTTGATTCCAACCTTCATATCCCCAAAATGCTCCCAAACTGGCAATGGTCATCGCTTTGAGTAAGCCAAGACCCTCTAATTTATTAATATCGAAATGAACACTACGGCTTGTTAGATTATCCAGACTACCTTTTCCAGAGAAAAAGCCCCAAAAGATGATAGATAATACGGACAGTATCATCAAGGATGTAAGTAATGTACTCAATCTTTCAGCAAAAATGACGCCCCTATAATTCAAAAAACTTAAGGTAAAAATAAGGAATGAGGCTAAGAGTTTGACTCCATAGTTTTGAAAAAGAAAAAAATCAGTCGAAGACTGAGGCAGTGAAATAAAGCTATTGAGTGATTGAGCAAATATATAGGCCAATGCAGCAATGGCAGCCGATTTCATGACGGTAAAGTTGCCCCAACCATACAGAAATGCAAAAAAACGACCGTAAATTCGTTGAAAATAATGATATTCTCCGCCAGAATCTGGAAACATACCAGCCATTTCGGCAGTGGATAGTGCCCCCGCTAAACTGATAAACCCTGCCAAAACCCAACAAGCAATCACTAAGGTGGGAGAACCTAGCTCAGCTGACATTGGAGCCATTTTTTTGAATACGCCTGAACCAACAATGACGCTGACAACCAAAATAATTGCCGACCGTAAACCAATTTTTGCAATAAGTTTATTCATTTTTTTAAGTGAGATTTATATTTTTTCAAAACCAAAACCAGGTTGTTTATTAATTTTCATGTAACCATCATAAAGTGAGAATCCATTTTTTACTAAATCTTCTGCTAAATCAAAACTGCCATCCAAATCAATATATTTAGTATTGGGACAACTGTAAGCCACGTGTAATGCCGCGGTGATACTTACAATACTCTCATCGTTGCAACCCCAGAATAAATCAATTCCTGTATTTTGAGCTACACTGGCAATATCTTTTGCTCCAATAATTCCACCACATTTCATCAGTTTGATATTGTAAATTCCAAAGGTTTTTTTGTTAGCAAATTGAATGGCATATTTTGCATTTTTCAAAGATTCGTCGCCGGCAATCTTTTTTCTAATGTCTTCACCCAAAGCATCTAACGTGTCTTCTTTTCCAACCAAAACAGGCTGTTCAATCAATTCAACATCAAGATTTTTAGTGGCTTGATAAAACTTCAATAAATCATTGATTGAATACCCCTGATTAGCGTCTATTCTTATTTTTAGCCGATTTTTAAATACCTCTCGCAGTTTTATGATTCGCTCAATATCGGTATCTACATCTAAGCCTGTTTTGACTTTTAAAATTTTAAATCCTAATTGCTCAAAATTTCGCGCTTCTTCAAGGGTTTCATTAACATCCATTATGCCTATAGTTACGGAAGTTGGTAAGGAAGATATTTTTTGACCATAAAAATCAACTACCGATATATCTAAGTATTTACAAAAAGCATCATGAAGCGCAATGTCAATGGCAGCCTGAGTGCCGGCCAATAGTGGGAAAATTTGTTTTGTTTCAAAGATTATCTGCAGAAAGTGGCGAATATCTCTTCCTACAAGATTTTGAACAAATCCGGATTGAAGATTGCTAAATGTTTGTTGGGAATTTTCGCCAATTACCGCTTCTGCCGGACTTGCAGAGCCAATACCAATAATGCCGTTTTCGAGAGTTATTTCAAGAAAAACAAGCTCTACATCCGTTATTGTATCGTAGGCAATGGTATATGGCTTCGTTAGGGTAAGTTTTTTCAAATAAGGCTTTATTTCAACAATTTTCATGGTTTTAGGGCATTTAACGTAGGGATTATTTTTTCTACACCTTCTTCAATCGGTAATAACACAGGAATATTGAGCAAATTCTGATAATGTTCTTGATAAAATTTACTTTCTTCAAAAGTACACCCCTGTGTGTTTAAAGCTAATGCAATGACCTTTGAACCCAATTTTGAAATAATTTCGATTTCTGATGCTAAGCTTGGAATTTCACCGAAATGTTCTTCATTATCGAAGTATTGCCTTTTAGGTGCATGAACTAATATCACGTTTTTTGCATGGCCGGAAATCAAAAATTCAAAGCCACAAGGGCCACTTGGATTTCTGAGAGAGGATTGCCCTTCAAGTAATATAAAATCCGCTTTTGTCTCCTTCCAGCAACTCACAATGGCATGTTCTATCTCGCCGGAAACGAAATCATTTAGTGTAGAATCAAATATAAATCCGTATTTTCCACCTTGAAGCCAACCTGTTTGGCCTGTGTAGATCATTTGCATATTGATACCCTCTCTTAAGCACGCTTCTTTTATCATTCTTGCAGTGGTACGTTTGCCCATTGCACAATCCATACCCAAAACGGCAATGATGGGGGCTTTGACTGTCCAAATTTCACCTGTCCAAAAATGCAAATCTTTCCTGGATTTTGGTTTTCTAATATCTATCAATTCAACGTTATTTTCTTTGGCAAGCGAAACAAGTTCTTCTTTTTCAGAAAGATATTCATGTAGGCCATTGACAATCGAGATTTTGTTTTGGATGGCATTTCTAATGATTTCAAGCATATCAGGAGGAAAAACACCACCAAGGGTTGCCACACCGACAATTAGAAAATTGATTTCAGGGAGTGCATTTACAGCTTTTTCTACATCGGAGAAAATAGGAATATTCCGTTTTTTACCATCCAACAATTCCCCTGCATCTTTTCCAGCAGTTTCTATACCATCCACAACGCCAATAATCTCAAATTTTTCTGTTCCTCTGACTAGCCCGTGAGCTGTTTTGGCATTAATTTTTAAAAATAGACCATTGGTCAAAACGATTGCTTTATTCATTCAACAGATATTATGGATTTAAAAAAACTTAGAAGAGCAACCTATTTTTTTGCTCTGTTTAATTACCCAGTAATTGTTTTCTCGGGTCAATCACCCTCAACACATCATCAATTCCGGGCTGATTGAATCCTTTAAATCCATTATTCCGTTCTAAATTTTCGAAATGAGAACCAATAGCGCCATTTTTCCTGAAATCTTCGGCCTCTTCTTCCGTAATATGTCCTTCTGCCTCTAAAACAGCTATTCTTTTTGGGTCAACTGACCACCATTCTCCTACGGTCAGCGCTTGGTAAAGGTGAGGAAAATCAGAAAACGGTTGCATCATGTCTATATTTAATCTGGCAAAAATTTCATTGAATCGTTTGGCATCAAACATACATTCCAAGTGATTAAGGCCCGCTTCCAATATACTTTCACCATGCATAGCACACCAAAGTCCTGCGCGACGATAAGGATATAGTGGCTTAATGTTCGAATCATGTGCGAAATCAATATCCAGTTCTTCAGGTGCCAGGTCAATATCTGCAAAAATGACCGATTGCAAAACTGGTTGCTCCAAAATCTGTGACCCCCATCCCGCTCCCGCGCCCGCATAAAAGAGTTCCCGACATTCAAAGCCTAATTTTTCCAAAATACGAATGGTTCGATAGAAATATTGACGTGAACTGTCAAAGGTGTGGTGATCTTGATTAGCCCAACCCATACCAAATTTATCTTGTCGTTCTTTTTGAACCCTGCCCGCCCGATTTCTTGACATCCAGTATTCTCGTTCAGCCCTTAAAAAGAGGTCACACGCCCAATCTGCACCAATGGCCTCAACTGCCGCATGGACTAAATTTTCAGTATTTTCAAGACCCTCTGTCACATCATCAAATAATCGTTGTCGGGTTCTAAAAATGTGTTGGTGAAATTGTGCTTGATTAATTATTTCTTCTGACTGTTCTTCAATAGAAAAAGATTTTGTCCCATGTCTTTCTACCGCCCAAAAAGAGGTTTCTTTTCCGCTAAAAATTTCTGCCATCCGCAATTGACTTCCCGCTTGTCCGAGCACCTCCCGATGAAGATTATTGGCTTTTAGAAAATCATCTATAAATTCAACCTTAAAAGCGACTTTACGCGTTCCTTTCTCATAAACAAAGGCTGGAAATATACCTGATTCGTTGCGATAAATCCCTGAATTTCCATCTTCCTTCCAACCATTAGCCTCTAAGCCGGGGATTAAATCCCGATGGGAGAAAGTTATATGGTCAATAATATCTCTTAACCTTATGGCAATTTCATTGTGAATGAGATCGGCAAAATTTCGAGCACTTGGACATTCTTTGTATGCTTTTTGCAATGTTTCATTCAAAAAAAATTCGGCTTGCTCTTCATTTTTCCAAATACCAGTGGTATTTTCTTTCATATTTTTACTATTTAGATTTCAATTTTGTTAGAGAAGTATTTTTCTAACCGTTGTTGGGCTATTTTCGTGGCTGCCTCTATGGTGTTTGTATCATCACTTTTCGAGTTGATGAATATTTTCTCTAAGGTCTCAGAAATGGTTTTTTGCACCTTTTCAATACTTTCTTCTTCCGAGGCCCCTTCTGCTTCAATGGCCGTTATGCCCATAGCACCGCCTAAGTTCACTACATAATCAGGTGCATAGAGAATACCCCTTAGTTTCAATCTTTCAGCGTCTTCCGGTTCACTCAATTGATTGTTAGCGGCACCCACTATACCTTTACATTTTAATCGGGAAATAGTATTGGGGTTGAGAATAGCGCCATGCGCACAGGGAGCGAAAATATCACATGCTACATCATAGCTTTTTTCAGGTGGCAGAAACTGGACTTTTTCTTCTTGGTTTAATATCCTATCTACCAATTCCGTATTTGTATCAGTAAAAATGACATGTGCATTTTCTTTCAGAAGTATTTTTAATAAAATTTGCCCTACGTTTCCGAGTCCTTGTATAAAAATGGTTCTGCCCTCCAGGCGCTCTGTACCAAAAAGAAACTTACAGGTTGTTTTTATCCCTGCATAAACGCCATAAGCTGTTGGAACGGAAGAAGAACCTGCACCACCAGCTTTGACCGTCCTGGAAAAAACATAAGGCTTGCCGGTATGGTAGATAATATCCATATCTTCGGACGAAGTGCCGACATCGGGACCGACATAATAGCGACCTTGAAGGCTTTTCAATATATCTCCAAATCTCATTAAAAACAGTTCACGCTCGGTATTATCAAGATCGCGTGTCAGATAAACTACCGTTTTACCACCGCCCCATTTCATGTTTGCCATGGCAAATTTGGAAGTCATGGCCTGGGACAGATTCAGTACATCGGTAATGGCATCCTCCAGATTCTTATACTTTTTCATTCGCAATCCTCCTGCAGCAGGTCCTATTTGCGAGGAATGAATAGCAATGAGTATGATGGACTGTGTGTCTTTATCCAAATGAATGATTAATGTTTCACCACCCCACTTTTCCATGATTTCTTTTGATACATTCATATTCAATCCATTATTTCGTCAAAAATATTTCGGGGAAACCTACTTCTTAAATTTTCCATAGATGGGCTGCCCGGGAAAAACGTTTTTTACCATTTCTCCATTTTTTAAAATAAAATGTCCATTTACCATTACGTACGACATCCCTTCGGAGAACTTTAGACCATCCTCAAAAGTAGCTTTATCAATCACAGTATTGGGATTAAAAATGGTAATGTCAGCGTCAGCACCTACTTGTATTCTTCCTTTATAACGCATCATTGGAGCTACTTTTTCAAGCATTTTGGCAGGTAATAGAGTCATTTTCCCGATGGCGGTAAGTAAATCTAACTTTTTGTCTTCTCTGACATATTTACCCAGAACCCTTGCATAAGTACCTGCTGTACGCGGGTGAGTCAAAGGGGAATAAGTACCTCCGTCTGAGCCTATCATCACACCTTCCATAACTATTCCTGCCTGAATCCATTCAGGTTTCATCATGTGTAAAATTACAGCCCCTTTTGTCTTTCGATATTTTTCAAAGGTTTCTTTGGTAAGTCTTTCACCTGTAGCGACCCATTGAAGATCTTCATAAGATATACCAATACGCTGCTGCCAGCCATCAGAAAACAAATTGGTGTATATTCCCGTTGCTGCAGCAGTGTAGGGATACATTTCGGTTGTAATGTTGAATCCTCTTTTTTGGGCAATTTGCACCATTTCGATACCCAATTTGATTTGCCCCAAAGTCACACTATTGATATGGACAATGTGTAAGGGAGCATTGGTCAAAACGGCATCAGAAATAGCTTGCTGAACAGCAGTGAGGTTAGGTTCACGCACGTGGCTAAAAATAGTTGCCTGCATCTCACCTGCCAATTGATACACCCGGAAAATCTCTTCGTTACTTGCCCCAGGTACATATCCAATAAAAACAGCAATGCCAATACCACCTGCTGCTAATTCGTTCTTGATATTAACCAGCATATTATGATATTGTGCTGTGTCAAGGGTTTTGTCATAGGTCATACCCAGACTAACGACTGCCGCGTGAGGATTACCATTGGCAATATCTTGTTTTAATTCAAGTAGTTCCTGCTGATATTTTTCCAGTGCCTGCATTCTGGCAAACCCCCAATTGGCACTTGCTCCATAATTGATAAGTGCCTTTGATTGTCTGGAAGCATACCATTCTCCTAAAAATGGTACACCTATCTCTAGCTCCAAAGCAGTTGTAATGCCATCGTGCAGTTGATATTCCTGTTCCTGATTAGTTAAGCCGTGAACATGTGGGTCAATAAAGCCCGGGGATACTACTAAACCAGTTGCATTGATTATTTCTTTACCTTTCAGGGGTTCAGAACTGATCTGGGCAATTCGATAGTTGAGTATTCCCACATTTTTGATGGTATCAAGTTTAGTTTCGGGATCTATCACTCGTCCGCCCATAATCACAATATCATAAATGACTGATGATTGAGCTAAAAGGGATAAAGAAAATCCTTTGATTAACCAAATTAAAACGATGAGTGCTATCTTGTTTTTCATGTTTTAAAATTGAATTGTCCTTTACTCTTATTTTTTTGTGAACTCAATGGCCTTACCGCCACTTGTCAATCTTAGACCTGTAGCAACATCCGTTTTGTCCACAATAAACTCTATGGTTCTATCAGAAAATTCACGAATCTTAAAAACAGCATTTTTTAAGGGCTCAAGATGTTGCGGGGGAGATGAAGTAATCACTAATTCTTCACCACTTAATACAAAATTCAAAGTCGCACCAATTGATTCATAAGTTCCTTCTAATTTCTTGAGAAATGCTGTATCAGATAGTTTGGCATCAGCCTTTCTTAAAAATACAACCTCTTTTTCATCAAGGCTCACCTTTATATTTTGAACAATCCCATGAGCATCCGTATCAAATAAAAGGGACCATTTTCCATGGATTTCGTCATCCTTTGATACAAATCGGTCGTAATGATAGTGTCGGAGATCTAGTGTTTTGTTATTAAAAGTAAACTGAAGATTGTCACCCATTGCTTTAATTTCCATAATACCATAAGCTGCATTTTCATATTTGCCTATATAGTCTGTCAAAAGATGTGATGGTTTTGTATTCAATATATGGTCTTCATCCTGTTTTTTGCGTGCTTCTTGATTCAATGCCTTCATTTTCAAGTAGTCCTTCAGTTCTCTCTCATTCCAGGGCGTAGCTCCTAAATCAAGGAGTTTATCAATGATAATATTCGTTATCATTACCGGAAGTGGACGCGAATGGGCGGCATTGCTAAAAACAATTACACCGAGGCTGTCCGCCGGTAAAATGGTTATGTTTGAAAATATTCCGCCCGTTGAACCCCCATGTTCAGTCCTGTAATGTCCTTTGTAACTTGAGGTGTTTCGCCCCATACCAAACATTAAATTGATGGTCTCATAATACTTATCTGGAACCGTAGCAGATAAACTTGCTGGCTGTAAGGTTTCTTTAATCACTCTTTGGGGAATTACTTGTTTATCGAGGTACTTACCGCCATATATTTGTGTAATTAGCCATGTGGAAAGATCATTAATGTTTGATATGATACAACCCGCAGGACCTACTCCTTGAGAATGGTCAATAATTGGTTGTGGCTGCAACTCGCTACTTTCTCTACTTTCATAGTAAGGTAAGACAAAGGCTGCTTTTTTTTTCGCCTCTTCTACAGTGAAAATAGAATTAACCATATTCAACGGTATGAAAATCTTTTCTGTTACGTATTGCTCCCAGGTTTTACCCGACAGAAGTTCTACTATATGTCCGGAGGCAGCGTACATCAGATTATTATAAAGAAACCCTTGACGTAACGGAATACTTGGTTCAAGATATTTAAGTTTATCAAAAAGTTGCTGCCGGGTAAACCTTGAACCAAACCAGATATTATCGTGTCTTGAAATGCCTGTTCTATGAGAGAGCATATCTCTGATAGTGACATTGGTGTTTAATTCATTATTATAAAATTCAATCTGTGGGACATATTTCTTTATAGGCTTATCCCATTCTAATTTTCCCTCCTCAACAAGAAATCCAATGGCAGTGGCAGTAAAAAGTTTGGTATTTGAAGCAATCTGAAAAAGGGTGGAGGGTGTAATTGGCAATTTGTTTTCTAAGTCACGATAACCGTATCCTTTAGCAAAAACTAATTTATCCTTAATGACAATACCCACCCCACAACCTGGTACATTCCAATCATTAAGGATTTTATTAATCGTCGAATCAATGTCTTTAAGTTTTTCTTCTGCATTGAAACGCTGTCCATTCGCACAAATATTAGCCGTAAGGACTAAACATAAGCATAAAAATAATCGTGCTGTTTTCATTTCTGAAATGTTTAATTTAATCAATTATTTTACCTATATTTAAAAGGTGTTTTGGGTCTAATGCATCTTTAATTTTTTTTATCAACCCAATTTCTTCTTCAGTACGGCAAAGGCTCAACCATTGTTTTTTTTCCAAACCAATGCCATGTTCGGCGGAAATGGAGCCGTTAACGGCACTTAGGGGCCCGTAAATGATTTCGTTAACGAGTGATTTTATAGATGTTTCGTCGGTATTTTTGCCGATAATAAAGTGCAGATTTCCATCTGCCAGGTGTCCAAAGCAAAAAACATGTTCAATCGCTTCCACTTTGGCTAGTTCACAGTTCACCTGTTCGACATACCCAGCCATTTGATTAATCGGTACACTTATATCAAAATGTTGTTGATATTTGGATTGTGCGTTAAGCACCTCCACCTCTTCGCGAATGCCCCAAAATAAATCATGTTCTTGTGCAGAGTGGGCAAATACAGCATTTTGAATCAGATTTTTTTCAACTGCTTCCTCAAAAACAGTATAAACGAAGTCCTTAAATAATGGGGAATGGTTGTCTAAAATTTCTAGTAGCACATAGTAATTATGTTTATCTACAAAAGGAGATTTATACCTCGACGCAAGAACCTCAAAGGTGTTTGCCCACAAAATTTCGTAAGCACTAAGCAAACCCGAGAATTTTGCATCACAAAAACGAAGGAAACGGATCGCATCTTGAAAATTGACTATTCCCACAAAAACACTGCTTCGATTAACCAATTTTTCTTCTAATTTGAGGGTAGCCCGCGTGATAATCCCAAGTGTACCTTCCGAACCTATAAATAGTTGATTGAGATTGTAGCCAGAATTATCCTTGATTATTTTCTTCAAAGAGTTGATAATCTTTCCGTCAGCAAGGACTACCTCCAATCCCAAGATTAAATTTCTGGTCATGCCAAATCGTTTGACACGTAAACCACCGGCATTTGTAGCGATACAACCGCCAATCTGAGCAGAGCCTTTCGCTCCAAAATTCAGTGGAAAAAATAAATCATGTGCATCAGCAGCCTGATGAATGTTTGCTAATATGCAACCTGCTTCTACAGTCATGGTTCGACAAAGAGTATCAATTTCCTCTATTCGATTCATCCTTTGTAGGCTGACTACAATATCTGTGTTCTGTGATACTGTCCCTCCAACCAAGCCAGTAAGTCCACCCTGCACGACTATAGGTTGATTATGTTCATAACAAATCTGACAAATAGTAGATACGTCGGCCGTCGTTTTGGGAAGTAGTAGGGCTTTAGCTTCCAACGGAGTATTTGTCTTCCAGATATGTGAATACCTGCCTCTAAGAGCCTCGCCTATTAGTACTACTTCTTTGTCAAGTACCTTTAGAAGATTTACCAGGACCGCATCTAACATTAGATTCATGTAACTTGACAGGTTTTAAAACGATAACATCGTAAAATTGTGGGTGAATTAATTTTATGAACGGCCATCCACGGTATTCAGAATCCATTAATAGTTTACTAATCCTCAAAAATATGTTAATATATTAATAGCAAATAATACTTAATTTTCATTAAATAATAACATATTTGCATTAATGAATATTCAACAATTAAGAAACGCCCTTATCCTTTCAAAGCGGTTACATTTCACTAAAACTGCGGAAGAAGCCTGTATTGTACAACCTGCACTCAGCCGACAAATCAGTACGCTCGAAGAAGAGCTCGGCATCCAACTCTTTAAGCGACATAAACGCAAAGTTGAGCTAACACCTGCGGGTGAATATTTCACAATTGAAATGGAGAATCTTTTATTACAATTTGACCTGATACATCAAAAGGCTTTACAGATGGCAAAGGGCCAAATTGAAATCAGAATTGGATTTACCCATTCGATAAAGCAATCAATTTTACCTGAAGTCCTTAATAAAATCCGTAAATCGAAACCAGGAATATGCTTTGTTCTGAAGGAAGTCAACAATGAGGGACAATTCAAAGGACTCCAAACGAAGCAACTCGATCTTGGATTTTCTACTAATCCAATCATTCCACCTAACCTTTTTGGTAAAAAACTGACTTCTTGTGATTTTGTCATCCTTCTTCCAAAAAACCACCCGATTACGGAGGAGAATTATAATACATTTTCGGTATTTGCCGGTGAAGAATTTATTTTTCCGCCACTCGAAGATGGATCTAATCACCTAGAAATAATGAAATCCATCTGTCTCGATGCAGGATTCACACCTAAGATTACACACACGACGAGTTCGGCTGGCACCGCCTTCAAATTGGTAGAAAATGGAATGGGTGTTTGCCTGGAGCCGGAAAATTCGATACAAGGACTTAATTTACCCTTGAATATCATACCTCTTCGACAGGTGAGTCAAAAAGCTGAACTTACTATAATCTGGAACGAAGATTTTGCTCATGATTTTCCTGAACTACTTAATGAATTAAGTGATCCTTCCCATTATGAGTTTTTTAATGCTCAAAAGAATAATACATGACCTTAAATAATACTGGCAGGAATTAAAAAAAGAAAATAAAGCGAAGAAATAGTTGACGGTTTTGTTCTAAAATAGCAGTTTATAATAAAATATGTAGGGGAAACCGCATTAAAAAGGAAATGGAAAGTACAGCACATAGTAATTGAATGCGTCACGATAAATGGCCTGAACCAGAGAGTGCCACAAGACAACTAACTATTAGGTCAAAAAACAGGGTATAAGGTATTCTTCGAGAAGAAATGCTTCGC
>JBMLQR010000018.1:0-2391 GCA_049241465.1 Saprospiraceae bacterium
TAATCGAAAATTTCTTCCATTCGTGCCTGAATAATAAGAGATAGATTTTTTTCAGATATTTCCTTATGTTCTCTTCCTCTTAAACCAGGAATAGATATGATTCTATTGTCAAATACTTCATCAGATAATGCGGAACCAAAGCGGGTTTTTAAATTTTCGGCATGTTGTGGCATAACCGTACAGCCTTCTTTGATATCTTTGGTAACTATATTTCCACCCAACGGAATAACAGAAGTATGTCTAATAATACCTTCGTAAAAAATGGTAATATCTGTGGTTCCGCCACCAATATCTATAAGAACAACGCCCGCCTGTTTTTCCTCCTCACTCAACACAGCCATAGCGGAGGCAATAGGTTCCAGCGTCATATTCGCCACTTTAGCACCCGCCCGTTCTACACATCTGAAAATATTATTCGTAGCGGTAATTTGTCCTGTAATTATATGAAAATTAGCTCCTAGATGAACGCCAGACATACCGATAGGATCTATGATTCCATGCTCTGAATCTACAGAAAATTCCTGTGGGATGGCATGTAAAATTTTATCTCCCGGAGGCAGAACTAATTTGTGAATATCATGAACCAAGCGATCAATATCTTTTTGAGATATTTCAGAATCACTATACTCTCTTACTAATTGTCCCCTGTGCTGTAATGTTTTAATATGTTGGCCAGCAATACCAACATGTACCAGATTGAAGTCGATGTTCGCCGAACGCCTGGTGATTTCAATAGCCTCTTGAATTGCGTTTACGGTTTTCTCAATATTGGATACCACCCCCCGGAGGACACCTTCTGAGTTAACCTTGCCCAGTCCCAGAACTTCAAGTTTCCCTAAATCGTTCTTAAAACCCGCAATGGCACAGACTTTTGTTGTACCAATGTCGATGGCCAACACAACCTCTTGATTTTTTTCAACTCTTTCCATAGTAGTTTGTAATTACGCCCAATAAATATGTCAAAATAAGTAATCTAAAACAATTTAGTTGCAAACAATCTGATTTCTGAATCTCAGGTCAAGGTTTCGGTATTTACGCCAACCTACAAAAGGCATAGCTTCCTTATAAAATACCTTTAACTTTTTCCATTTCTGCAAAGAATCATCAAATTCGCCAAATATAATTTTCTGATCCCCAATCATAGGAACCAGGGTAAATTCTCTTTTAAGATTCACATGAACCTGCACCAACATTGATTTTAAAAAAGGATCAGCCTCAATCTCGCTACAAAGTTTAAACAAATCATGGAGTGCATTATCCTTAGTTAAAAAATCAGGAGAGAATGGAGGATAATCACCCGTAGCAGTGATAATGTTCACAGCAAAATGTTTCGATAGAGGCAACTTTATGCCCTCCTCATCTAAATAATACTGGTCTCCACGACTACTAATGACCCTTACAATAGGTTTACGCTGAACAATATGAATACCTAAACTATTTCTGCTATCCAAAAAAACTTCGGCATCTTTAATAAAAGAATTTTTCTCGAGCAGCGTTTCAATTCTGTTCAAGTCAATGGTTTTGAAAGACTGTCCTATTACCTGAAAACCCAAACCTCTGTCTAACTCAACGAGAACGTCTTCCTCCTCAATTAAAAATGAACTATCTGGTAAAGCTTCAATTTCCGTATTTATCTCAAGAATAGGTTTCTCTTTCCTCATATCCACCGCCAGAATAATAAGGCCCAATATAAGGAATCCCCCTATTTTTACCAAAAAAGACTTCCATTTCCCCGAAGAAATATTATTTTTCATCATTATTCTTTTAAGGATTTGGTATGATATAAATCAACAATCTTGGGTAACATCTTGTCAAAATCACCCGCTCCCAACATTAGTAAAATCTCAGGTTGAACCTGATGTAATGTTTCTAATAACTCATCTGTTTCAATCAATTTTTTATTTAAAATACTAATTTTTTGGAGTAAAAGAGCGGAATCAATACCTGGTATAGGTTGTTCTCTGGCTGGATAGATTGGCAGAAGGAAGAGGCTATCTACAGCGGAAAGTGCCTCAGCAAACCCATCTAAAAAATCTTTAGTTCTACTAAAAAGATGAGGTTGAAATACGGCAGTAATTTTTTTACCAGGATAAAGTTCTCTGGCAGCTGAAATTACAGCATTTAATTCTGTTGGATGGTGTGCATAATCACTAATAATCACCATTTTCTCGTTCACCAACTTAATATCAAATCTTCTTTGAATACCTTTAAATGTCAATAAATTCTTACGAATAGATTCACCATCAATCCCTAGTCGAAGCGCTATCGTAATGGCTACTACGGCGTTTAAAATATTATGTCTGCCCGGAAGAGAAAATTTCAGGTCTTTTATTAAAATATCCTTATGTTGATAATCGAAGACCAGACCATTTGACTCCAATCTAATATTTA
>JBMLQR010000019.1:0-6785 GCA_049241465.1 Saprospiraceae bacterium
GCATTTCCATTAAATGGATACCAGGCAACTAAACCAGATTTTGGCACATTTGAGGGAATTTGCCCTTCCAATTTTTTTATTGAAAAACTAAAAGAACAAATAAGTAAAATAAAAAAAGGAAATTTTCTCGTCATTATTGTATTTTTTACAAAATACTTCCTTTTAGGCTTTCCCGTTACCTCTTTTTATTTACCGTACCTCTTTATTTATTTACCGTATAGCAATTTATTTTTCGGTGTAGAATGGCCGTTTTTGGTGCTATTTATTGTATTTTTAACGAAACATTCCTACCATGAAAAATCAATTTCTTATTGCCTTGCTGTTGGTTGGTGGTCAAACTTTATACAGCCAGATTAAAATTTCTGAATTTAAACCCCAAAAAGCTGAGGTGATAGTAGCTCCCGACAAAAAGGAAACTAATGGCTGTGGAATGACCGTAAATTATCAAAATTTTACCTACACCACAGTGAATATTGGTAGTCAATGCTGGATGAGAGAAAATTTGAGGAATACCGCCTATAGCGATGGCACTCCTATCGCTCAAGGTAAGGAAATAGAAAACTGGATTAATGGTACCGAGGGGAAATGGTGCGATTATGAGGACGAAAAAGAAAATAAAACCGCGGTAGAGGAATATGGAAAACTTTATAACTGGTACGTGGTCAATGATCCAAGAAATATTTGTCCAAAAGGCTGGCATGTTCCCTCCGATGAGGAATGGAACGAACTTGTCAATTATTTGGGAGGGGAATTCCTGGCTGGTGATATACTGAAAACCCATGCGCCTGATTGGAACGGCAGAAATCTTGCTGGCTTTAATGGCTTACCAGGAGGTTTCCGAAGTAATCTCGGTGGTTTCAAATATAAAACGCTATACGGTTTTTGGTGGACAAAAACGGAGGCGTCCAATGTTTATGCCTGGTGTAGAAATATGCCCGGTTTCGAAAACACCGTCATTAGAAACAACTATTTTAAGAAAACAGGTTTCTCCATTCGTTGCCTGAAAGACGGTAATAGCTTGTAATTATCATTTGATAATGATAAAATTCTTGATGATTTGCTTGTTCATTTTGTAATCTGAATAAGGATATTTTACAAAGGCATTCATTGATTCTAAATGTATGGCGTCCTTACACTTATGTACGTTTTTCATGTAGCTGGCAAACTCGTAAAATGAAACTTCTGTTTTACTTGCCACAAAAACAACGTACTTTTCACCATCTGTCTCAACGATCCCGATGCCACAACGCAGATGCTTATTTTTGCTTATGACCGTTAAATTTTTATTAATCACTCCATTAGATATTAATAAGGGACCACTTTGAATAGCAAAATCATACGTACCATTCATGTCAAAATTATCTGTGGGTTCTATGGCCACATTTTTACTATTTATCGAAAAAATGCCGTTAGGTTTAGGGTTGTAAAAATTCCCTTCTCCTGAATCAAGATTTTTATACCTTACCACCACCCCTTTTTCTATGAGTAAACCCGGAGGCATATTGGTGGTTTTGTCAAACATAGAAGCGGTGATGGCAAAAAATTCATTGCTTCCATAAAAAACAGCGTTCACATCTTTATTCAATGTCTGACCAAAGTTTTCTAAAAATTGTTGGGGCGACAGATTACCATGATTTCGCGCAAAAATGAAGTTTTGTGCCAGCTTACTGCTAAATTTTAGTTTGAACGATGAAAATTCATTCTCTTTTGCAGACGGATCCAATTCTGAATTCGCGTGATATTCAGAATTTGTCGCCTTGTAGGCAAATTGTGACGATTCGGGGATTTTTTCTATGGTGATACTTACATTCGACGGAATAGACATGTTATTATCTGACAAGGTATTGACCCTGATTGAATCCTTTGTGGCAAGTACAGGTTTAATTTGCTCGGGCGCTTTAGGTGTTAATTTACTAAATGCCTGTTTATCCATTTCATATAACATGGCCGTTATTTCACCCACTTCGCCAAAACCAATGATAATTTTGTCTTCAAATAGGCGAAAGCCAAATTTACCCTTCATCTCCATTCCGTCGCCAGCGATATCTGCATACTCATTATTGGGATTGATTTCACATTCAATAAAATGATTATATGAATCTACGGTATTCACTCCATCGCCAAGTTTCCTTACCGTTATTCCCGTGGTATTAAACTTTTCAATTTTACCAAAAGAAAATATAATATCTTCAAATCTGAAATATTTTCCTGCCGTATATTCCAATACGGACTCCTTATTTTTAAATAAACCCTGAGAAAAAGCAATATTTGACTGAAGTAAAAAAAGGATAGGTATTAATAAAGTTAACTTTCCAAAAAGAACTTTACCGAGACACTTATTTATCATAACATACTGTTTAAGTTCATCAATTGTTTTTATAAGATACTGAAAGCGTTGGGCCTAAACTTCCTCCTAAACTGCCATCGGCATTACCATTTTTTGTGAAATAGGCTTTGGAAATAGCCCCATCTAAATAGAGGGCATTATCACATTTAAATAAAAATTGAAAGAGCAAGGCAAATTCATATAAGTTCACTTTACCCTCAGATATAACCAACACCGCTTTTTCATTTTGACCATCTTTTATCACGCCAATACCGTTCCTGATGTTCGTGTTTTTAGATAGAAAAGTAAATTTAGGATGAATTTTTCCGTTGATAACCAACATGGGCCCAGATTGTGTACCATACTGAATATCAGACCTGAAATCAGGGTCAAGTTTTCTAAATTCTGATGTTTGGCTCACAAAAAATTTGTGGTCATGCATATAAAATACGCCATTTGGATACATGTGAAAATTGTCAGGAATTGTCGCCTGGTTGATATCCAATGGATTGATTTGGCGGTTTTCCTGAATTAATAAACCTACCGGAGAACCATCTTCATTATACATGCCAGCATTCATAATAAACACAGGTTGAATGTCTTGAGCTATTAATTGGTTCAGGGTAAATCTTATGGGTTGTAATAATCCTGAAGAATTATGATGGATTTTTATCCGATGAGTATTGGCATTGGCCAGAAAAACTTTGTAAGTATTTCCATAAAAAACAATATCAAAATACTCCCTATCCTCCTGAAGGAGTAATTTGTTCAGTTTACTTTCATGAACAGACAATGTATTTTGCTCATTTGCATAAGCAACTTTTAATTTTTCTATTTCCTGCGTAAGCTCATTGATTTGGATATTTACCACATCGGGAACATTACTTTTCTTACTAAATTCCTCAGTTAATTTAAAAATGTCATTTGAAAAAGAAGATATTTTTTTATTTAGTAATTGTTTATCTAAATTTTTAAATGATTTATAATCAGCCAGTATTTTATTTAAAATATAAGCATCTATTTTATCAATAAGTTTTGACTTTTCCTCATATAAATTATTTGGTGAAGTACTTTTATATTGGCGCAAGGAGTCCAAAATGTATTGTTTCTTATTTATGGTTACATTTAAAGATTCCCGCTTAAAAAGAATAGGTTCCAGATCACTGATAGCCTGTTGAAGCAGGGTATCTTGTTGAATATTTTGTTTAGATTTAACAGGTAACTCTTTCTCTATGAGCAGAGAAATAGTACCTAAAACGCCAATAAAAATAAATTTAAATAGAAGCATAGCTAATTATTCAAAATAAAATACTAATAAATTTTTTGATACATTTAAAGGCTTGTTACCTTTAAATCCGGGTTCGCTCATCACTTGCCCCTGGGCTTCGCGGACCTCAAAATAATCCTGGGCACCGGTATCTAAATTTATGATATATATAATATTATCAGTATAATTTTTCAAATGGCCCTCCACTTTTACGGTGGCATTATAGAGCGTGTTATTTCCTTTTAAATTAATCAGATAATATCTGATTTTATTTTCATCGTCCCTGGCAACGGCGAGAAATCTTCTTTCCCTAAGTTCTTTATCGCCATTTGCGCCCACTCTAAGTTTATTTTTATAATATAGCAGGTGCGTTTGAAAAACGGTGGCATAATTTTCTTTACTCCAAAGAAAAAATTTCGTTCTATCTATTGGATTTTTAAGATTAAGCGACAAATTTTCTGCCCCATTTTGAACGGTTAAATTCCCCTCTTTCAGATCCGTAACGACGATTCCCCCCGTTCTGTAAACCAACACCAGTGCGTCCATAGCTGCCTCCGCTTTGTTGACAGTCTGACCCTCGTCGATACAAATACCCACAGGTTTATTGTCCATGCCATAGTAGGTCCCACTGCAAGATGCGATAATGGATTTATTTTTACTCCAGGTAAGATAGCGTTGATAAACCGATCTGCCAGCCAAATCCTTATCTGCAAAATATTTCACTTTTACCCTTTCGTCCTTTCTGGTCATTTCGATAACCGAATAAATTTCGTTATCGATGGTTTCGCTACTTACGGAAACATAATTTTCGCTGTACTGAGCTATTAAATTAAATGAGCATAGCATTAAAAAAGCAAAGATCAAACCAATAAATTTCATTTCAATGTTGTTTTGTTAACAAAGGAGATTATTGTAAATAAATAAGTAAACATAGTGAATAAAAAAACAAGTAGAAATACACCTTTTTGCCATGCTTTAGCGTCAGACCAGGAAGCTTGTATTAAATGAACCCAATGATTTGCCAGCAAATTTTTTTTAACCTTTTCATATTTTGTTTCCTCCACATTGACAAAATAGAGCGCTTGATTACAATGCTGAACTAAGTATCTGAACTTGAAATAATATCGAATATCGGGATTAATTTTTTGATACTCCGTTAATTTACCCGAGAGGAAATTAAACCAATAATCGGTCACGGACAAATAAATGATTTCATTATCAGGATCTAATTTTGCGGCCACATTTAGTGTACTCAACCAATCTAAAATTCCCTTTATTTTATCGGGATTATACACCTCCAGATTCCCTTTAACCTTTTGCAATGTTTGTTCGGTCAACAGGGTAATCAATCCAAATTGAATCAAGTCTTTTTTATCGGGAAAATTATTCACTAAAGCATTGGAGAGTTCCTTTATTTGAATTTCCGTCAAAAATACAGAGCAATTATTGGATGTTGTAATCACCTTATTCATCCATGACCCATTTTCCAAATCGTCGGAGGTAACAGATGCATGATTCACCTTACAGGTAATCGCAGCATTTAGGTCATTTACATCGGAAAAGTAGTCATCGGGTGTAACATTCAGCGTCCAAACTAGAAAAGAGAGCGAGAGAAACCCCATACATAGCAAGCCCAGAACAAACGGGGTAAATGGCCGTGAAAAAAATCCAACTGATTTACTCATTCTCGAAATTTTCAAACGTAAGATATTTATTAAAGAAATCACAACCGCCCTGGAATCTCAAATTGACTTTTTTAACCAGATTATAGTCAAAATTATACTTAGGACCTTTGAATAGCACTCTTTCCTCAGGCTCCAAAATGAACCATTCCCAATGAAACCCCTCTTTCAACGAGCCCCCATTTACGGTTAAAGTGGCTCGTTGTTGTTTTTTATTCACCTCGACCAATACTTCCGATTTTTCAGGTAAACGACTGGTTTTCAATACAGGGATACGTAATACAGCAGCCTCTGTAAAGGAACAATTACCTTTTGCATACACAAAAACGAAAGAAGTACTATCGGGTTGAATAGTTATTTTCTCTCCTTTCCCAATCTCTTCGAAGCCTTTGACCCCTACATTTTTTATCCAAACCCATTCAGAGCCATCGCCCAGGGAGCCACCCTTTTTCGTCAGTTCAATTTTTTGACCAGCACAAAGTTCTCCGGCGATGGACGGAATTATAGCGTCGGGTCTGACCGACAATTTGTTTACACTAACGGTAAAATCAACGGTTCCACTAATCATAAAGGAACTTTCCGCTCTCACAAAATAAGTGGTAGTAGCGGTTGGTGTAACAGTAATCGAATTGACACCTTCAACAATTTTTGAGGTATCATTCAGATTGTTTTCATACCAGACCCATTTAAAATCTTCAGAAGCAAGTTTCCCCGTTACTGATAAGGTTTTGAATTGATTTTTAATGTCAGGACAAATCCAGTTGTTACCGTCGGCGGAAGATATTTTTTGAGGATTTATTTCTTTATCATAAACCTTTAGATTGACGGGCACGCATTTTGAGAAACCATTTTGATTTTCAGAACGAACGAAATAAGTAATATTTTTTACCACTTTTGGTCTGAAAATAAATCCCTTGAAAATTGGTTTTCCCTCACCGCAGGCATTTTCATACCAAACCCAACGGGTATCGTCATTTAGCTCGCCCATTGCTTTAAGCGTTGTAAATTGTTCTTTTTCCACGATGGTATTCCCAACGATGGAATCAGGGAGCGGTAGATTATTAAATTTCCCTAAATTTTTGTCTTTTTCAGAGAGATCCACTTCACTTAATTTGGCATCGACGATACCATCTATGATCTCTTTGGCTTCGAACGACCAATCGGACATTCCCTGATTAGCAGCAGTGTTTTTGATCAGCGTACTTAGATCGATGGTAAAAATCCTTTCGATGACATAATTTTCGCAATTCAAGGTTTTAAGTTTCCAGTTCAGAAACTTTGTTCTGGCGGGAATATTACCGACATTAAAAGCACGAATTTTATAAATCCAATCGCGTGACCCTACGCCACAATTAATTCTTGGTTTTATCAATAACAACTCAATTTTCACATTATTCTCGTTGTAGATATCACCAAAATATTTTGCGTTAAGCTGCGCATAAACAGAGGAAGGGGTTAGTAAACCTAATAAAAGAAATAACAAACCGATAAAAAAATCCTTTCCAATAAT
>JBMLQR010000020.1:0-2213 GCA_049241465.1 Saprospiraceae bacterium
AGCAAGTAGAATTTTTAGAAAGCCATGTCGGCGAAGTTTTTGAAGGGATAGTTACCGGGATGATGGATCGAGGTCTGTTCATTGAATTGTTAACCACACATTGTGAGGGATTTCTCTCATTTAACCGTTTTTCCGAACCTTATGAGATGGATCCTTCCAGACTTTTTGCCCGTGGTATTTATACTGGACAAACGATAAAAATGGGAGGCAAACTAAAAGTTAGGCTCATAGATACCAATCTTCAAAAAAGACAGGTGGAACTTGGGGTATATGAAGAACCAAAGTAATCTGTTTATTATTTTGACTTTTTAATGGCCATATTTAATGCTTCTGTGGTTAATTTATATTTAACCAACATATTCGGAACCTCCCATTCCGGCATTTTACCTTTGGCGAGAAAGTCAAGATATTTTTCAGTTACCCTGGCAAAATGGGCTTCATGACCTTCTTTATACACGTTGGGTATATCAAAGACAGCGGTATTTCCTATTAAAATATAACTGATACCTGGAAATGACTTCGCTACTTCGCGAAATACTCTCTCAAAAGTATTGCGATAAGCCACTTCCTTAAATCTATTGGTTTCAACAGAGAAAACGGGTTGATACCCTTGTTCGGCACCTTGACGAATGACGAGATTGGCGTTGGTTCCTCTCATTATGGAATAATGGGTATCACCGGCACCGGGTTCAGCCTGCCATGCCCAGGTTACTTTTACGCGCGCAAAGTGTCCTCTAATTTGATAGTCAATCTGTCCATTAGAAAAAACAGCTAGTTGACCCTCAGCATTCAAGGTGTTTTTAAGATATTCGGGAACCTGAGTGAGTTTAGTACTCGATTGAAATTGGGCGGGTGTTATTAAGGTTGCCCAACGTTTTGCATCCCACAATTTGATATCCTTTTCATAGTTCAGTATTTGGTCCGGAAAACAACTCCATTGAATAAGATCGACCAAATGGGTGGTAACATCAACAATCCCCTCCCCTTCTTGGGTAACATCGTAGAACCACCCTGGACGTTGTAAAGGAGCGCCTGAAACTTCTTTATAGAAATGATGAATACTCTCTTTAATCACTGCAGGATTATCTACTGATCCATCCTGAAGCACGCCAAACACCTCTTCGAATTCAGAAAATGCCTTTTGAAGCATAGAAGTAATTTCATACCTCTCTGTCATGACATCGTAAATAAAGACCTTTTTCTGATCAGCTAGTTTGAAGGCCTTTTCCAGTAAATTAAATCCTGCAGCATTTATAGCCATCGGTTTATCGGCAAAAACATGATATCCACCAGCTACTGCATCAGAAATATACTTTGTTTTCAGTTTATTATTCCCGGCCAGCATGACCACATTCCCTTTTTTTTCAGCTAACATTCTGGCCAAATAATCCTTTCCAATGTAAACCTTTTCATCCCACTGAGTAGGTTTATCGGTTCTTTTGTTATAAGCATTAATTCTGGCGAGATGCAAATCGACATCGGTACCTGAAGGAGCATAAACATGAACGATAGGAGATAATTGTGGGTACATTGATTTTTGAATCAACGCGGCATGAAAATGACCAGGATTCAAAGTAATTAGTCTTATTTCTTTATTGTCAACCACATTTTGCCCAACAAGAACATTTAGCATAAGAACAGAAGCTAGTAAAAACATTGATATTTTCCAGAACATACCCATTACAATTTTGTATAAAATTAGCTTTAAAGTATCTTAAAAACAAATTGAATTTAGAATAAGCCTGGGAAAAAGGCATCGGGAAAATGGCGAATTGCAGGATTATGTTGACCACCGTACACAATTCCGATGATATCAAATCGAATATCCCCCTGATAATTTTTACTTTCTGTGAAAGCAGCGGCGGCAGAAGCTATTTTTTTTCTTTTCATGGCACTCACTGTATTTTCAGGTAAATGGGCATTTCTTCTATGTAGCAGTCTTACCTCTATAAAAACTAAAACATGCGCATGCCAGGCGATAATATCAATTTCAGCGTGCCCAAAAAACCAGTTTCTGTCAATAATTTGAAAATCGTGTTGAGCGAGCCAGTTTAGCGCCAGCGTTTCTCCCCACTTTCCCTTTTGGAATGTCGAAGCCATATAAAAAATTCAGGATAAAGTGGCAAATAGGCACTTTATCCTGAAAAAACATAATCTTGTATTATTTCTGTAAAATCAGATTTCCTGTATATTGTCCAAAACCATCGGTATAT
>JBMLQR010000021.1:0-1593 GCA_049241465.1 Saprospiraceae bacterium
TTGATGAAGTGGTGGTAGTTGGATATAGTATTCAGAAAAAAGTAAATCTTACGGGGGCAGTTTCAGTAATTAGCGGTACTGAATTAACTAAAAGACCCGTAATGAATACTTCTGTAGCACTACAGGGCTCTTTGCCAGGTGTTACCGTTTCTCAGTTTAATGGAATCCCCGGTTCAGAAGCGCAAATAAGAATCAGAGGTATTGGTACTTTAGGAGATAATAATCCATTGATATTGATTGATGGAGTAGTTGCCAGATTTGGTGATGTTGACCCCAATAATATTGAATCCATTTCTGTATTAAAAGATGCAGCCTCCGCTTCCATTTATGGTTCAAGAGCAGCAAGCGGTGTAATTCTTATTACCTCTAAAAGAGGTAAATCTGGGAAAATGAAAGTTGATTATGATGCTTTTTATGGAGGCCAGCGACCTGGTGACAAACCTGTTTATCTGGATGCCGTTGGGTTTATGAAAATGTATAACGAAGCACTTATTAATGAAGGTGGTTCTCCCAGATTTACTGACGAATACATCAACGGATATCTTGTTAAAAATGGAACCGATCCTGACCATTTTCCAAATGTCGATTGGCAAAAAGCAACGTTTACAAAAGGATTACAGCAACAACATAATCTAACATTGAGTGGAGGTACAGATCGTATTAAATTACTGGCTGCTTTAAATAGCATGAATCAAAATGGTATTATAAATAATTCTGGTTTTAAAAGATATAGCCTTCGCTTGAATGCAGATTATAAAGTATCGGAAAAACTAAAGTTTCAGTTTGATATAAACCTTCGGAAAGATAATAATATTACCCCGAGTGTTGGTTATAGTGAACTATTTCGCCAGGTTTACAGAGTACCTCCTATTTATGCAGCTAAGTATTCTGACGATTCCTGGGGTCCGGGCTGGGAGGGAGGAAATCCTTTAGCTTATTCTTTTGACTCAGGGGTTAATAACTCCACAGTAAATACAGCGTTTATTAATTTTCAGACAACTTTTACTCCCTTAAAAGGCTTAGATATTAATCTTAATTATGCACCTAATTTTTCAACGGGTTTCACAAGTAATAACCAGAGTAAAATTAATTATTTTAATATTGATACAAAAGCACTTTTATTTAGTAATCCAAATAAACCAACTTTATCAAACTCAAATTCAAATACGCTTACGAATTATTTAAAGGCTCAGGTAAATTATGCCAATTCTTTTAAGGGATTAGATTTTAATATCCTATTAGGTGCGGAACAAACAGATAGTAGAAATCAAACTTTTTTAGCATCCAGAGAACTTACCTTGTTTCCCGATTTGCTTCAACTAAATGCATACCCAGCACTCAATCAAAATGTGAGTGGAGACGCCAGTGCCTGGGCTCTTAGATCTCTTTTTAGTCGCATAAATCTTGTGGCAAGTGACAAATATCTTTTAGAAATAAACGCCAGGTATGACGGTTCTTCACGATTTGCAGAAGAATTTAAAAGGTACGGGTTTTTCCCATCCTTTTCGGCAGGATGGATTATTACCAAGGAGAAATTCATGAATAATTTTAAATGGCTTGATTTATTGAAATTTAGAACCTCTTATGGTGAGC
>JBMLQR010000022.1:0-2685 GCA_049241465.1 Saprospiraceae bacterium
AAGACAGACTTGGACTTACGTCCCATTTATCATAAAAAGGACGATTCCACGGTGGGCTACAACAAGGCTGAGCAGGAAATATCCGTAAAGAAATGTTCCCTCCCAGAACAGAAGTTAAAGCAGTTGTTTGACACCCTTGGCATCAAGCAACGACCCTTCACCAAAATAAAATCTGTAGTACACAAACAGAAACTCCGAAAGCCCGACAGCATTGTGTATGCACGCATTCCCTCTGGTTGACGCGCAATGTGGGTTAATATTGCCATAGGAGAATCCAAGGTCGCGGTACCAGGCTTTGGTATTGTCAAGAACATTCTCAGTGCTACTCCAAAAGTAAGCGCTGTATATAATACTACTGGAATTACCAGTGCCACTGCGAAAAACACCAGGGAGAGCGGAAAAGCCGGATTGGTCAGTTGCGCCTATGTTCGGTGCTTGCCAATTGGTCATTGATTTCAGCTGACCTCCTGCATTTGTTCCTAGATAATTGGTCAAGTCTGTCCAGTCCATGTCTGTTGGAACATGCCAACCTAAAGGACAAATATTTTTTGTTGATGACCCACCGCTGGTGATAATTCCAGCCGCAGCGTACCAATTGTAAAGGTAACCATACGTTGAAGCATAACCTGTTACACTAGAATATACTGCGCGTGCTCCGGCACCTAAAGATCCCCAATAAGCACTTGTTGTTCCATCAGGAATAATAGAAATGCCATCACTATATTTAGAAGTTTTTAAATTTTCCTTTGTTCAACATTGGGTGCCAATAACAACGGTATTATAAGGATTACCATCACCATCTAAAACTTGTGGAGTTGTACACACTCGCGGTGGTGAAGGTGTCACCACATTCGAAGCCGATGAAGCAACTGAACTTCCCACCGCATTGGTTGCTACTACCGTAAAAGTATATACCGTTCCATTCATTAATCCTGTCACGACTATAGGAGAGAAAGCGCCCGTTACCACGGAGGCTGAAGGAATAGAGGTCACCGTATAACCCGTAATCGAACTACCCCCATCATTTGGAACCGTAAACGCAACGCTCGCCGAGGCATTCCCTAATGTGGCAATTACTCCCGACGGAGCTCCTGGAACCGTCGTCGTAACACACGGAACACCGGGACAATTTTCCAAAGCTGCCTTCTTCCAGCGTACTTTAATCTCTACCAGATTAAACGAAGCATTACGCTTCATTTCAATAGGAGATACTTCATTGGATAATAATTCGCCCCTTGGCTTTTCCCCATTTGAATTTATTTGTGCCAAACAAATCACAGGGAGTAACAATAATGTTAAAATTCTAAATACCATTTTTTATTATTTTAGGTATGACAAAGCCCAAATGTGAACACATTAAAATGTTAAACCTAATATCCAAACCTCCACTTTCCTTGGATTCTGAGAATCAAAGGAAATATTTTTCAAAAGGAGCCTTAAAAGGGCGGAATAGGTGCGAAAAGTCATTTTTTATAGAAAATGAATGCGTAATATGCCGTGAAAACCCTTAGGGGAGAAGACGCAAGGCATTGCTTCTATACATTATGACATTCTGCCGCCAGGGGCTAAAGGGTATTTTGGTGAAATTTGTGCCGCCAGGGGCCTAATGATCTATAAACATGTGACCCCAAGGGGTCAGGTATGAAAAGGGAAAACTTTTTTAGGACAGGGCAGTAATTATTAAACGTTGCTTTCATTTCCAGGCTTTTCGCCGATGCGTAACGCAGCGGCGAAAAGCGGTGTAAAAAGTAATCCTCGAAAAATGACCATTACACCCAAAACGAAGACGTCCTCTCTAATCCTGAAAATCCTGATTCAAAACCAAGGGTTAAGGGTAAATTTTACAAGTAAAGCCTCTCTTTAATCCGTGAAATCCTTAAATCCATAAAATCCGTGATTCAAAAACAAGGTACCTCTTCCTTTTCAGTTTTTTATTCCTATTTTTGATTCTGACCAACCCAATGCAAATTAAAAAGCTGAAATGGAACGCATTTTTTTAACAAAAGACTATTCTATATCCAACATTATTAAAGGTGGATGGCATTTGTCCGGTGGACATGGACCAGTCAATGAAGCGGAGGCCATTCAAGATATGCGTTCCTTCGTGGAAGCAGGTATCACCACCTTTGATTGTGCCGATATTTATACCGGTGTGGAGGAACTGATTGGCAAATTCTTACGCACCGAACACGATGCTTTTGTCTCCGGAAATCTGGATGCTGTCCAGATTCATACCAAATATGTGCCGGATTATGACGTATTGGGTACTATAAAAAAATCAGATACAGAAGCCATTATAGACCGGTCTTTAAAAAGATTAGGGGTCGAACAACTGGATTTGGTGCAATTTGCCTGGTGGGATTATCAATTTCCTCGTTATGTCGAAACCTCTATGCATTTACATGAATTGCAGCTGGCTGGAAAAATCAGGCATATTGGTGTGACTAATTTCGATGCAGCGCATTTAAAAGAGATTCTGGATGCCGGGGTACCCATTATCTCTAATCAAGTGCAATATTCAGTATTGGATCATAGACCCGAAAATGATATGAATACACTTGCCAGGGAGGCTGGCTTTCATTATCTGTGCTATGGTGTTATTGCAGGAGGATTTTTGAGTGACCGATATTTGAACACTTCTTCGCCTTCCGAGCCTTTGGAAAATCGATCTCTTACAAAATACAG
>JBMLQR010000023.1:0-4585 GCA_049241465.1 Saprospiraceae bacterium
AAAGTCCTTTTTTACCTTAATCCTGCATTTATACTGGCCAAAGCACCATTGCCTGGGCATAAATCTTCTTTTTTAAGCGTGTTTAATGGTCGGTCACAGGTGTTAACCAACTCATGTAAATCCATAGCACCTTGATTTAAGTAAAGCAATCCTGTTATGATTTCATTCTTTTCTCTTGCCTGATGTACCGCTTTCATAGCAGAAAAACGATCTAAAGGATCCCAGTCACTATCTAATTTGTTGAATTGTAATAACGATCCATCATGTAATTTTATGGCGTGTTTTTCACCTGATTCATAGGTAGTTGTTATTTCCTCCATTTCTGGAACAAAATCAAAAGTACCGGTGGCTTCTAAATGATCTCTTACGAAATCATACGATTTTGTAGATCCTTTATTATTGTTAAAGGTAACACAAGGGGAAATGACATTAATAAAGGCAAATCCATTGTGCGCCATTGCCGCTTTTATAAGTGGAATGAGTTGTCTTTTATCGCCTGAAAAACTTTGAGCAACAAAAGTGGCACCTAATTCAATGGCTAGTCCGCATAAATCAATGGCCTGGAATTGGTTTACAATGCCTGCTTTACTTATTGATCCATTGTCAGCAGTGGCGGAATCTTGCCCTTTTGTTAACCCGTAACATCCATTATTCATAACAATGTAAATCATTTTTAGATTTCTGCGGATTACATGGACAAATTGCCCCATACCAATAGAGGCGGTATCACCATCACCGGAAACACCAAGATATATTAAATCTTTATTGGCCATATTTGCTCCGGTGGCGACAGAGGGCATTCTTCCATGTACACTATTGAATCCATGTGAATTCCCAAGAAAATAGGTTGGCGTTTTCGATGAACATCCAATACCTGATAACTTGGCTAACTTATGAGGTTCAATATTCATTTCAAAGGCTGATTGTATGATGGCAGCACTGATAGAATCATGGCCACAGCCTGCACATAGCGTAGATAAAGCACCTTCGTAATAGGAGAGGGTGTAACCTAGTTTGTTCTTTGGTAAATCAGGATGTCTGAATTTTGGTTTGATGAAGGTCATACAGTGGTATATTTTTCAACTCTTTCTAATGAATGAGTAATCTGATGAACAATATTGGTGGCAGTTATAGGTAATCCATCGTAATTTAAAACGGAAATGAGTTTTTCAGCGGAAATACCCAGTTCAATCATAATAAGGCTTTTCATTTGGGCATCTCTATTTTGTTCTACGATGAAAATAAATTTATGATCTTTTAGGAAATCAATAGCTATCTGGTCAAAGGGGAATGATTTTATACGAAGACCATCAACTAAAAATTTATCTTCTTTTAACATGTCCATGGCTTCTTCGGCTGAGTATTGTGAGGTACCAAAAAATAAGATACCGTATTCTGAATTATTTTCTACCTGATATAACTGAGAAGACGGAACATATTCTCTGGCTGTAACCCATTTTTTGACCAATCGATCCATATTTCTTTGATATGCTGGACTATTTTCCGTGTAGGCAGCATATTCATCCCTGGAAGTTCCCCTTGTGAAAAAGGAACCCTTGGTTGGATGAGTGCCTGGTATTGTTCTAAAGGTGATTCCATCATTATCAACATCCAAATACCTGCCAAATCGCTGAATTTCTTCTAATTCATCATAATCAAGAACTTTTCCTCTTTGATAATCTTTGGAATCATCCCATGAAAAGGGAGGTGAAACATGATCATTCATCCCTAAATCTAAATCGGTCATAAGAATTACGGGTGTTTGCAACTGTTCCGACAGGTCAAATGCGGTAGCCGTCATATCAAAACATTCCTTCGGTGTGGACGGGAATAATAAAATATGTCTGGTATCCCCATGAGAAGCATAGGCAGCTTCTAAAATATCGGACTGTTGGGTTCTCGTTGGCATTCCAGTGGATGGCCCCGTTCGTTGTACATCAATGAGTACTAAGGGTATTTCAGCAAAATAGGCCAAGCCTAAAAATTCATTCATTAAGGATAAACCAGGACCACTTGTTGCTGTAAAAGCTCTGGCACCATTCCAGTTGGCACCAATCACCATGCCAATGGCAGCTAATTCATCTTCTGCCTGAATAATGGCCACTTTTCGTTTGCCCGTCTCTTTTTCTTCTCTAAATTCATCAGCATATTCCATAAATGCCTCAACTACCGAAGTGGAAGGTGTTATCGGGTACCAGGCAGCAAAAGTTGCGCCACCATAAATAGCCCCCAATCCACAGGCACTATTTCCATCCGTCATTATGGCATCCTTGAGTAAATCTCTTCTTTCAACTTTTAAATCAAAAGTGCCCTTGTAATTTGCTTTTATAAAATCTGAACCTAATTTCAGGGCATTTAAATTGGGGGCAATTAACTTTTCCTTTCCTTTGAATTGATCTCCCAATAAAGATTCAAATACAGTAAAATCAAATTGCATCAATTCTGCCAAAGCGCCAACATAGATGATATTTTTAAACAACAATCTGAGTCTGGCATCAGTATAGGTTTCATTACAAATCTCCATAAGTGGGATGGGAATAAAATGTATATCATCCCTTTTGTAATGATCGGGTAATTTTTTACTGCTATCATAGAGCAAATACCCCCCTGGACGAACACTTTTTATATCAGCCTCCATACTTTGTGCATTAACAGCTACCATTAGGTCAATACCATCTCGTCGGCCTAAATATCCTTTTTCACTTACCCTCACTTCGTACCAGGTTGGTAAACCTTGAATATTAGACGGAAAAATATTTTTTGGCGTTACGGGAATACCCATTCTAAAAATGGCCTTACAAAAAAGTAAATTGGCACTGGCAGAGCCTGTTCCATTCACATTGGCGAATCTGACAACAAAGTCATTTATTTTTAATTTATCTGACATACTCTGAAATTATCCTGCTTTAGTCACTTTATATAAAAATTTATGCATATCCCATGCTGAGGTAGGGCATCTTTCTGCACATAAACCGCAATGAAGGCAAACATCCTCGTCCTTAACCATGACTCTTTTAGTTTTAAGCGGTGCTGAAACATATAAGTCCTGAGAGGTATTTAAGGCGGGCATATTCAATAATTGTCTCAATTCATCCTCTTCTGCATTGTCTGTGAAGGTGATACAAGTGGTTGGACAAATATCAACGCAGGCATCGCATTCAATGCATTTATCTTCAACGAATACAGTCTGTACATCACAATTAAGGCATCTTTCAGCTTCCTTACACCCTTCATGTTTGGTAAATCCAAGTTCAACCTCAGTTTTTCTATTACTTAAGGTAATCTTTTTATCAGCTTGAGCTACGGTATATCTTACATCATTAACTACATTACTTTCATAAGCCCACTCATGAAGGCCCATTTTTTGACTTACTAAATTTACAAAAGGAGAAGGTCTTTGAGTTAATGGCAAACTTCTACAAGCAAGATCGATAGAAATGGCAGCCTGATGTCCGTGAGCGACGGCGGTAATGACATTTTTAGGGCCCCATGCTGCATCTCCTCCAAAAAATACTTTTGGATGGGATGAAGCATGAGTCAATGTATCAACTTCGGGCATATCCCATTTATCAAAAGCAATGCCTATATTTCTTTCAATCCAAGGAAAACTATTTTCCTGGCCAATAGCAATTAAAACATCATCAGCTTCAATAAAAACAAGAGGTTCACCGGTAGGTACCAGTTTTCTCTTCCCATTTTCAATAACGGGGGTTACTTTCTCAAAATTCATTCCTTTCAAGACGCCATCTTTCACGACAAATTCAATGGGAACATGATTATCTACAATGGGAATATCCTCATGCATTGCATCTTCTTTTTCCCAGGGAGAAGCTTTCATTTCACTATATGGGCTCCTTACCACTACCTTTACAGATTCTCCTCCAAGTCTTCTTGACGTCCTGCAGCAATCCATGGCTGTATTTCCTCCACCGAGCACAATGACTTTTTTTCCAATGTTGGTAGTATGTTCAAATGCTACATTTGCCAGCCAGTTAATGCCAATATGAATATTTTTTGCCCCCTCATTTCGCCCGGGCAAATCAGGTAAATCTCTTCCTTTTGGAGCGCCTGTTCCCACAAATACTGCGTCATAATCTTGTGACAACAGTTCCTCCATACTATGTACAAAATGGTTAAAATGAGTATGAATGCCAAGATCAAGGATATAATTAACCTCTTCATCCAAGACCGATTCAGGTAATCGGAAAGAGGGAATTTGACTCCTCATGAATCCGCCACCTTTGAATTGCTCATCAAATAAATGGATTTCATATCCTAATGGGGCAAGATCTCTGGCTACGGTTAATGAGGCAGGTCCACCGCCAACTAAAGCGATTTTCTTACCATTGAAAGAAAAAGGTCCCTGAGGCATAAAAGGTTTTACTTCACCTTTATTATCGGCTGCCACTCTTTTTAAACGACAAATAGCCACTGGTTCCTCCTCAATTCTACCTCTTCTGCAAGCTGGTTCGCAGGGTCTGTCGCAGGTCCTTCCTAAAACGCCAGGAAATACATTGGATTCCCAGTTTATCATGTAAGCCTCGGTGTATTTTTCTTGCGAAATAAGGCGAATATATTCTGGAAC
>JBMLQR010000023.1:4685-6235 GCA_049241465.1 Saprospiraceae bacterium
CAAAGAAAGGAACCGCCGCGCATTGTTTTTTGTGCTGTATTTGGAAAAGACGGATCAAAACTATTAGACGGACCCATTGGGTTTTCCAATAATTCACTTTGGGAATCACAAGTATAGGCATACCAATGATACCAATCGTTACACCATTCCCATACATTTCCGCTCATATCATATAATCCATATTCGTTGGGTTTGAATGTTCCAACGGGACTTGTTTTCAGGTACCCGTCTTCCCCCGTGTTTTTATTAGGGAAGACCCCCTGCCAATAATTTCCCTGTGATTTCTCTTGACCTGGTGCACTATTCCCCCATGCGTAAAGTGCTGACTCACTTCCGCCTCTTCCTGCATATTCCCATTCAGATTCAGTGGGTAACCTTTTGCCAGACCATTTACAATAGGCCATGGCGTCATACCAACTCACATGAACTACAGGATGATCTGCTTTGTACATGCTACCAGGCCCTTGAGGGTGTTTCCAGTTGGCTCCTGTCGTAAATGTCCACCATTCAGAAAAATGATTTTCTTCGGGAGAGACTTCCTTAAAAACTAATGATCCTGGTTTTAATGTTTCAGGATCGGGAAGGGGGGTACCAGGTGGCATTTGTTTAGCTATTTCATTGATATCAATGGGTCTTTCTGCTATCGTAATCCAACCTGTAGCCTTGACAAATTTTTCAAACTCTCTGTTTGTGACCTCATGAGCGTCCATATAAAATGAGGGTATGTTAATTTTATTGAGAGGATACTCATCCTTTCTGGGTAAACTTCCTTCGGTTTGATTTCTTTCATCAGGATATTCAGTAGCGCCTCTGGTATAGGTTCCCTCGGGAATGAACACCATCCCGTTGGTTTCCTTCGCCATTTTTACATCTGGTTTAATCTCATTTATTTCTTCCATCCATTTTTTTTGAATGGCTTCTTCCCCTGGAATGCCTTGATGGCACATGGGTAAGGCTGTCGATACAGTATCCTTCCCAATAGGTTCTTTCTTTTCATTTTTACATTGAAATAAAACCAAACAAAGAAGTAAAAGCGTAATATTTTTCATGGATGTCTTAATAATTATGGATTAATAGTATCTCCCAATCGTCCAATCCTGAATTTTTTATTTTCAGATTCTACGTGTTGAGAAATAATAATTTTATTCAATTCCGACACTTTTTCCGGAAATTGTTTGCTTAAATCAATGGCTTCTTTTGGATCATTTGCCAGATTATAAAGAGCTGGTTTACCGTCTTCCTTGTGTAATTTAAGTCGAATCATCTTCCAATTTCCCTGGCGTATGGCCTGTTGTCCTCCATACTCGGGAAATTCCCAATAAAGCCATGGATGAACTCTTTGTTTGCCCTTATTCGTTAAGGTTGATAAAATGGAGATGCCATCTATATTTGCTGGGGTTTTTGCACCTACCAGTTCAGATAATGTTGGAAAAATATCTGGAAAATACCCAATGTGTTCGGAAATTCCGCCCGCTTTTATTTTGGCCGGCCAATGAGCGATGAATGGTACACGAATACCTCCCTCAAAAACAGATCCTTTTATGCGATCT
>JBMLQR010000024.1:0-3572 GCA_049241465.1 Saprospiraceae bacterium
AATATATTAGAAGGTAAACAACTTCCCAAACAGGCGTTTTATGTAATTTTAGAAACCTGAAACCAGAAAATCGCAAAAGCCGCAACCCTTGCGATATACTATTATGCGCCAAACGACTTATTGAAATAGTTCACAAATACATTGTCATTGTAATTCAAGTAGCGGTGCCATGCGTCATTCTTATCGAGCTCGGTTGCGCTCCAAAGAAATGCATTCAGATTAATATTGTTGAAACTACCATCATTAACACGATAGCCACCCGGAAGGGTAGAAAAACCACTCTCGTTTGTTGGCGCCACATTTGAAAGATTCCAATACGTAGTACTAATAGACTTCATCTTGCCGCCTGCAACACTCTCTCCTCCAAGAAAGGTAGTCAGAGTTGTCCATTCAGCGTCTGATGGCACGTGCCAGGCACTTGGACATAATCCTTTTGGATCAGAAATCGCATACCAATTATACAAATACCCCAATAATGCAAAATTGGCAGGATTATGTCCAAAAACAGTTCTTGCCCCCGTTGATCTTATACTCCATATCTGAGCTGAACTATTACCTGTTGTCCCTCCCGACTCATCTAAAGGAATAATCGATCCATCTCTAAATTTGCTAACCCTAAGATTCTCTTTTGTCCAACATTGTGTACCAATTTGAACGGTATTATAACTATTTCCGTCAATATCCTTAACTGTGGGTGTTCCAGCGCAAGGAATTCCCATTACATTGGTTATATCAGACGTGGTAAAAGATATTTCATTCCCATACCCCGTTCCAACACTGTTGGTAGCATAAACACGAGCATAAAAGGTAGATTTTGAAACTAATCCATTTAATGTAGACGAAAATATACCTAATCCGTTACCATTATTAGTAATTGTGCTTAAAGAAACCGTCGGATTGGGTATAGTTGACCATACAATACCTCTGTCGGAGACGGGTGAACCACCATCTGACACTACATTTCCACCACTTACAGCAGAATTTGAAGTTACATTTGAAATATTAGTTGTAACTACGGTTGGCAGCGTTGAAACCCATATAGGATTCCCATCTTTCGCCACCGTTAAAACCTGACCTGGTAAACCTGGCGTTGGGGTGTTAAGATTATTTGATGTATTCGAATGCATTGCATAAGGAACACTTATCAGTTGGGTTGTACCCACTATATTATAATTACCTATACCGGTTGGATCCGTTTCTGTCTTTAAGAAATAACTTCCCGCACCCCAATTGATATCGGCTATTTTTCCCGTTGCGTTTGTTCCACCTCCAATCATTAGACTAACCAATCCATTGACATTTGTTTGAATACGATGGGTTTCTGAAAATACACTGGTTCCTGTCACTGAACCTTGTAGGATACTTATTTTAATACTGACCATTTTTTCAGCAACCAAATTTCCACTACCATCCCAAATTACAGCCTGATAACTCATCATGTTGGGGGCTTGGGATATCAAATTACTTATAAATACAATGGTTATTAAACTTAAAAGAGCAATCTTTTTCACCTGATTATATCTTAACCATTTTAAAAATTCTGTTTTCTTTTTTTGATTTCAAGGAAATGAAATAATTTCCTGACGGTAAATCCACCATTGATATCTCTGATTTTTCTGATATTATATTCCCATTTTTAATTTCTTTTCCTAAATAATCCATGATAGTATATCTAACTAGAACATCTTCCATTGAAGATAATATTAAGGTGAAAGTTTCTTGCGTCGGATTTGGATATAGTTGCACCTCTTTAAGGTAAACCAATTCTTCGATGGGTGTCGTTTTTTTGGTATAAACCTGTTGAACGCCTTCATTCAAATAAGGCCCAGTTCCTTTTTTCAAAACATAAGCTACCTGACCCACGGTAAAACTAGTGGAACCTCCAGTAGATTTAATGTGACCTCCTGTTGTGGATATTGAATATTGTCCAAAACTCGGTACAAATGATAACACAAAGAAAACAAAAGTGAATATATAGGCTAAATTTCTAGGAATTACAAATTTGTTCATGATTTTCATAATTTGACCAAACCTAGTAAAAATATTTTGTTTGTTCCATAAATTTATATTAAAAGGCAGGTTTTTGAAATTTGAAATTTATCTGTATCATGGGAGGGCGAATGCAATTCGCCCCTACGAACCTGTTATTACGATATCCAGTAAAAATAACTTATCCTCTACTTTATCATTTTTGGCTATAAAATCTTCCAGTTTATCAAAGAGTAGAGGCCTTGAGATATGCATAAAGAAGCCCCTGATATCTAGCTTAAGGACATACGCTTCCCCCTCGTTTTCCAGGGCACATTGCTCTATGAAATCACGCATACGCCTTAAACCAAAATGGGTTCCTTTTCCTGTACGACAGGCGTAAGCGTCTTCAATAAAAACATTTTCAAAAAAGGAATTCAGTTTTTTGATCAGCCAGTGGTGAACAATCCTATCTCTAAATTGAGCAGCAAAAACCTCTCTTTTTACCGGTTTTGTTACAATAAAAGCAATACTTCTACCCAGTTGGTAGGTTCCATTTCTGATATCGTCGGCCAGTTCAAAAATATATTTTTCAAAATGAAGTTCAAATTTCAGCGCATTCAGCGTATTTCTTTTATTCCTTCTACAGTCAAAATAGGCCTGAAAAAGTGTCTCCGTAAAATTGGCTTGTAAGGACAGTTATTAGAGGGACAATGCATAGATTGGCTTTATTCCAGTGGCTACATTGGGGGTAATTATTATTTAGAACCTTGTGTGAATGGTAGATTTTGGGCCATTTTCCGTGTAACCTGGTTTTGAATCAGGATTTTCAGGATTTATAGGATTAAGTATAACGTTTCCGATTTGGGAAGGGAGCTTGTTATAACAGGATGACTTCGTTTACTCTTTTCTTGACAGGGTTGCATTTTGGTACTTGCAGCCACTTTTTGAATCAGGATTTTCAGGATTTATAGGATTAACTATAACGTCGTTGGTTTGGTAGGAAGGTTACTATTAAACGGTGCTTTAATTTACAGGCCTTTCGCCAATGCGTAACGCATCGGCGAAAGGAAGGGTATAAAGTAACCATTTTTCAAATAACCCTAAATTTCAATCCGAAAACAGTAGGAATAATCCGTGAAATCTTGAAAATCCTTTAAATCCGTGATTCAAAAAGGGGGGATTACTGTAATTAATACAGTGAACCTGTCGGGAAAAAGATGATGCGTCCACGCATCGGCGAAAAGAAGGGTGAAAAGTAACCATTTTTCAAATAACCTTCCAGATCAAAATGAATACGTCCTCTATAATTCTATAAATCCTGATTCAAAACTCCAGCTGCAAGCTCCTCCCAAAACTAAACCAACGTATCGCTAAAAACATCTGTGAAATCCCATAATCCATAAAATCCGTGATTCAGAATATTTAATTGATGGGAATATAACATTGAAATCTTTCTGGGTAAAGACGCGAAGCATCACGTCTCTACGAGGTGGCTGTTACATAATCAGCTTGTACCAGATTGCGTTCCGTTTTGTTGAAAACAAGGCCTACCTCATGCACAGTTATCCCCTCTCTGTTCCGATATTTTTCCGCATAATTCC
>JBMLQR010000025.1:0-10970 GCA_049241465.1 Saprospiraceae bacterium
GAATGGCAGATAAAGGAAAAAAGTTTGCCAATTTTCCAAGTTTAAAAACGCCAAATAGAATTTGAATAACACCAGCCACTATGATGGTGCCCAGGGCTAAATGCCAACCTTTCTCCCCACCACCAAAAGCGGCCACTGCACTGGCTGCGATAACAATCAGACCTGCCGCAGGTCCTTTTATCGTTAATTTGGAACCAGCAAAAAAGGAAACAAGCATACCTCCAATAATAGCTGAAATAAGGCCCATTAGCGGAGGAAAATCAGATGCTTTAGCTATACCTAAACTTAGGGGAAGAGCTAGCAAGGAAACAATGAGCCCAGATATGATATCTGAACTTTGAATAGATTCTTTTCCCTTTGCTGCGTTAACGTTGGATGAATTTTTATTGGAATCCATTGTATTAAAGATTAAAACTCCTTTTAAGAGTTGTTAAAAAATAAACCACTAAATGATGTTTCCAGGAGAAACTTGCGTGATGTTTATTTAACAATCAATCTTTAAGCAACAGAAAAGGATTACCCTATTTATGATAAGGGGAAAAAGCAAACTTGAATTTGCTACTAAGCTTCCATTTGGTTGGATAGGCGTTGGGAAAAAAGAATATGATTCAGGAAAATCATATATTAAATCATCTTCAATCTCTTCATTTTCAACTATTAAAAGTTTAACTGAATCATTTACGGAAAACGGATTTATAAAATCCCCCCCGTTTTTGAGATGCTTTTGTTTTAACTGAATCTCTAATTTGTGAGATAGCGAATAGGCGTAAGTTACATCTTTGCCAAGAAGCAAGAAGCAAGAAAGAAGAAAAATAAAACGCCTGATAACAATCATACAAATGCTTAATTACGCAAATGTAGTATTTAAATTAACTTATCCTAATTATTAAATATTATTTTTCAATTGAAAGGATAACTTACATTTATATTTTCGCTAAATTGTTCATCAATTTGATTTTTTGAATGCACCAAACCAAAATTTATATTCATGTCATTTAAAATTAACTTTTTATTCCTAATCATTGCATTTTGTGGTTTATCTCTTTCCGCGCAGGAGAATGGCAAACAAACTACTATTTCGGTCGAAGAAGACTATTTTCAACCTGTCAAATGGCGAAACATAGGCCCATTTAGAGGTGGACGATCTGTTGCGGCAACAGGCGTTTCGAATGACCCACTCACCTATTATATGGGCACAACAGGTGGAGGCTTATGGAAAACCAGTGATGCAGGTCATAATTGGTATAATATTTCCGATGGATTTTTTAAAACCGGGTCTGTCGGCGCTGTAGCTGTTTCTACCTCTGACCCAAATATTGTGTATTGTGGAATGGGCGAACATGCGCCCCGAGGTGTCATGACCTCTTATGGTGATGGCGTTTATAAATCAACCGATGCAGGTAGAACCTGGACAAAAATAGGCTTAGATAAAACAAGGCAAATTGCCAGAATAATCATTCATCCAACAAATCCTGATATTGTATATGTAGCTGCTCAGGGCGCTTTAAATGGTCCAACGCCTGAAAGAGGCATTTATAAAAGTACCGATGGTGGTAAAACCTGGAAAAACACCCTTTTTGTTGATAATGGGACGGGTTGCAATGACCTTTCCATCGATCCAAATAATGCATTGATTATGTATGCGTCCATGTGGGAACACAACCGTTCACCATGGAAAGTTACCAGTGGCGGACCAGGAAGTGGTCTGTATAAATCGGTCGATGGGGGTGAATCCTGGTTTAAGATACACTCAGGCCTTCCCGATGGGAAAGGTAAAATGGGTATTTCCGTAAGTGGAGCAAACTCAGATGTTGTTTATGCTCTCATCGAAGGTGATACTGAAAAAGAGGAAGGAGGCCTTTTTGTATCAAGAAATGCTGGTGCAAACTGGTCTAAGATAAGCAGTGATCACCGGCTCGTTCAACGTGCCTGGTACTATATTGAGGTTTTCGCAGATCCAAATGATGAACACACGGTGTACGTTTTAGGGCCACCTGCACTAAGATCTATTGATGGCGGCAAAACATGGGAAATATTAAACACCTCACATGGTGATCATCATGATCTTTGGATTAATCCTAAAAATTCAAAGAATATGGTCATCGCAGACGATGGTGGTGCTTCCATAACATTTGACAGAGGAGCAAACTGGACGGAGCAACAAAATATGCCTACTGCGCAGATGTATCGCATTAATGTTGATAATCAGTTTCCGTATAGAATTTATGGTGGACAACAAGACAATACCTCCGTTTCAATTGCCTCACGATCTTTAGGCAATTATGGAATTTCTACAAAAGATTGGGTCAGTTCAGCAGGAGGTGAAAGTGCATTTTTAGCCTTCAATCCTGATAATCCTCGTTTTGTTATGGGAGGAAGTTACCTGGGTACTATTGATATATTAGATACAAAAGCTGGAGCCAGTTCCAATATTATGCCTTCGCCTATACAATATCTGGCGCTGGAACCAAAATACATGAAATACAGATATAATTGGAACGCTCCTATTATCTGGTCAAAACATGAGGCCAATACCTTCTATCATGGGGCCCAGGTTTTACTTAAAACAAAGGATATGGGCCTATCCTGGGAGGAAGTATCACCTGATTTAACCAGAAATGATAAAGACAAACAAGGTAAAGGAGGTGGACCTTACACTAATGAGATTGTGGGTGCTGAAAATTATGGCACCTTAAGTTATGTCCTTGAATCCCAACATGAAAAAGGGGTAATTTGGACAGGTAGTGATGACGGATTGGTTCATCTGACCATGGACGGAGGCAAAACATGGAAAAATGTTACCCCACCTGTTCTTCCTGAATGTTTAATAAACGCTATTGAGGTCTCCCCTCACAATAAGGCCATTGCTTATATAGCAGCTACCCGATATAAATTTAATGATTTTAAACCGTATTTGTTTAAAACCACAAATTATGGTAAAACCTGGACAAATATTTCCAGTGGTATTCCGGAAGGTGCCTATACCCGGGTGGTCAGGGAAGATGATAAGTTACCTGGATTACTCTTTGCAGGAACTGAAACTGGCCTTTATATTTCAAGAAATGGAGGAACTACTTGGAAACCGTTTACATTGAATTTCCCTGTTGTACCCGTTACCGATCTGATGGTTAAACATGGTGATTTGATCGCAGCAACCTCTGGTCGTTCTTTCTGGATTTTAGATGATCTGGAGGTAATTAGAAATTATAATGTCAGTGATTCAACTAAAACACTTCTTTATCCTATAGAAGATACCTATCAGGTGAATGGTGGAAGTAAGTTAAATGAACCTGGAAATGATGCCAGTGGAACTGACCTTAAAGAAGGAGTCAATCCTTCTACAGGAGTGGTGATTTACTATCATTTGCCAAAAGATGAAAGTAATAATCCATTGGAAAAATTGAAAATGAATATTTATGATTCAAATAAGACATTAGTAAGGTCATTTACCAGTGACCAAATGTCACATTTCCAAAGGTATGATGGAGGACCCTCAAAAGAACCTGTTTTAAGTGTATCCAAAGGGTTAAACCGTTTTGTATGGGATATGAGGACCTTTTCAAGACCTGGTGTGCCAAATGTTTATATAGAAGGAAGTTATCGTGGTCATAAGGTTATGCCAGGGAAATACATCATTGAATTGGAATTTGCCGGTGAAAAATGGACAAAAGAGGTGAATATTCTATCAAATCCTCATATTAATGTTCCCTCAGAGGTTTACCAAAATTATAATGCATTATTGACCCAATTATCTACCACCTATACCACCATGGTAAATACGGTAAATCGAATGAGTGAATACAAAGAACAATTGGATAGAACATCGCTTTGGTTAATAAAAAAAGAACTTGGTGGTACCCCAACTTTCGCTACCCTGAATAAATTAATAGAAGCTATCCAAAAATGGGATGGAAATATGGTGCAACGAAAATCAAAAGCGTATGACGATGTCGATAATTTTGAAAATAAAATGACTGGAAATTATTTGTTTTTGGTGAATCAGGCAGAAAGTGATATTCCAGCTGTGACCAAAGCTGTTCTGGAAGAACAAAAGAGACTCGACGCCCTTTGGTCGGCTGCTTACAAGGATGCATTAAATATCATGGACATCGAATTGCCCGCTTTTAATAAATTGTTATTGGAAAATGGAGTTGGTGGTATAAATCTTTACAATAAAAAGGATTAAATGCTTGATAGTCGGAATATTTTACCTTATGATGGAGAAGTGTATTACGAAAAATGTATTTGGGACAACCTCAACGCTGAAAATCTTCTTCGTGAAATGCAACTACAATTACACTGGCAACATGATGAGTTGATGATGTTTGGAAAAAAAATAACTACGAATAGAAAAGTGGCCTGGTATGGTGATAAACCATATACCTATACCTATTCCCGAACAACTAAATCAGCTATTCCCTGGCATCCTTTGTTACTTCCCATAAGGGAAAAAACCGAAATAGTAACAAACGCCTCATTTAATGCTTGTTTATGTAATTTTTATCATCATGGAAACGAGGGAATGACCTGGCATAGTGACGATGACAAAGAATTCGGGTTAAATCCTACGATTGCCTCTCTTAGTTTTGGCGCCGAAAGAACCTTTAGCTTCCGACATAAAATATCTAAGGAATTAATATCCATTATTTTAGAAAATGGAAGTGTATTACTTATGAAGTCAAATACCCAAACTCATTGGGTGCATGCCTTACCAAAATCAGCTAAAATTAAGGACCCCAGAATTAATTTGACCTTTAGATGGGTTGTTTAAAAATTTGAAAAGAATAAATGAAAAAGTTACTTTTTTGGATTTTCTTAGGTTACCTCATCTACCTCCTTTTGAGTGGGGAAGAGGCCGTGGATGAAACAATTGTGAGACCACCCATTCCTGAGGATATTCCCTATAATGAGGCAACAGGTTGTAAATCATTGGATAAACAATGGGCATGGAATTCTTTAGATGGGAAAAATTATGAAATGTCTTTTCCCGTTTGTCAGGAATTATACGATGAAAGTGTTTCTACCCGCGAAAATATTGGCTATCCGGAATATGAACTTTCAGATATTGAATATTGTAAATTTATATATGAACAACTTTTAAGCGCCGTTGAATTTCCAACCAATGAACTTGCATCAGGTTATAAAAATATCATTGATGAGGCTAATCTGGATTATATGGGCGCCTTAAATTTAATCATATCAAGTATTCAGGCTATCCCCTATACATTGATTATCAATGAAAATTGTCCTTATGTCTTAAATGGAATCAAATACATAAACAACTGTGCCCCACTGGAAAGCGGACAGGGATGCTGCGGAAATATTCAACCCTTTGGCGTTTATTCCCCCATGGAGTTCCTATACCATGAAGCTGGCGATTGCGATACAAGAACGGTATTTGCTTATGCGGTGTTAAAAAATTTAGGCTTTGACGCGGTAGTCATAAATGGAGAAGAACATTCTATGCTCGCTGTTCATTTGCCGAAAAGCCCGGAAGCAGGGTCAGCTCATATCAAAGACCAGAGAGGGAAAAAATATTACGTGTGGGAACTTACCGGAAAAGACTGGGGTCTTGGTGTAAACCCAGATGTAAATTTGAATAAATGGGATATTGTATTACCTTAAAATAAAAAATTATGCTAAACGAATGGATGGACCTAGGCACCTTGACCATACTATCAATTTTTTACCTATTCACCTTTGCCCGAGTACAATCGAATTTCTTCGATAAATATCTGGAAGAAAAAAATGCTGCCATACTCATTGTTTTTGGCTCTTCTCTGCTCGCTGCTGGTATTAATTTGAATCATATATCAGACACAAGTTCTGATGCCATGCGATTTTTAATTAGTCAAAACGAGTGGGCAAAAGCCATAGGTTTTGCCCTGCTTTTCTTTGCTGGAATGTGGATTTTTTCTTATGTACTCTTTAGAATTACCTTTTTTATCACAGGATTTCTAACACCTGAATCTGAACTAAATGAGTTGAGGAAAAATAATATAGAAATTGCTTTAATACACGCTATTATTATATTAGTACTAAGTTTTGTATTGGCTCCCGCAATTACTAGGGTAGCCTCTCATTTTGTACCCTACCCTACTTTGCCGTTCTAAAATAAAAGGGGGCTTGCTGGCCCCCTTTTATTTCTTATTTATTTATATATTTTAGAATATCTTCGCTCAAAGGTTTAACGCTACTTGGGAAATAGGCTACTAATTTACCTTCCTCATCTATTAAAAATTTATTGAAATTCCATGCAATTTTAGCATCTAACACGCCATTTTTCTCTTTTTGTGTAAGCCAGGCATAGATAGGAGCCATATTATCCCCTTTAACGTCTATTTTTTCAGCCATTGGAAAACTCACTCCGTAATTTTTTTGACAAAATTCTTTGATTTCTGTCGCTGAACCCGGATCCTGACTCATAAACTGATTACAAGGAAAACCAATGATAACCAATTTATCCTGATATTTACTGTATAACTCCTGTAACCCTGCAAACTGAGGTGTATAGCCACACTTAGATGCCGTATTAACGACCAGAATCATTTTACCCTTATAATTGGATAATGGGATGGGTTCACCTTCCAATGAGTTTACTGTAAAAGAATGAATTGAATTGGACATGCTAGTTTGAGCTATTCCTGCTTTTCCTAAACAAAGAAAGAGGAAGAGATTAAAAAATGTGGTTAATTTCATGTGTTTTTTTTATTATAAATGAAAGATTTAGCTCTTTTGTTTACCAAAGGTGTATTTAAATTCGATATAACTTTAAAAAGTTTAATTTATTTTTTTGAAAAATTACCTATATTGATAGAAAATTAATAAAAAACACCTTTAAGTAAAAAGAAATGTCCTGGAAAACAAAAATAGCCCTCTCCATCATGATGTTTTTACTGTACTGTATTTGGGGATCCTGGTATGGGCAAATGAGTAAATATCTCAGCAATCAATTAGAAGCGAGTGGCGTACAAGTGGGAAATGCTTATGCCATGTTTTCCATTGCCATGATTGCCTCTCCTTTTTTGGTTGGTCTTTTAGCAGATCGATATATAGCGGCGCAACGGTTGCTGGGCATTTTAAGTTTGATGGGGGCGGCTATTTTATTCTGGCTCATAAATATAAAAGAACCAAGCACTTTTATTTGGGTGCTACTACTTTATTGTTTAACCTTCACTCCAGCGATATCATTAACCACCTCCATTGCGATGAGGCAGATGGCCAATCCGGAAATTGAGTTTCCTCCAATCAGGGTATTTGGAACCATAGCATGGATTGTCATCGTAAACGTTGTAGGTTGGTATGGATGGGGAGATAAAGCTACCATTTTCCAATTAGCCTTATTATTATCTTTGGTATTGGGTGTTTTTTCATTTTTTCTGCCTCATACCCCTCCCGGCAAATCAAAGGAACCATTTTCTTATGCTCAATTAATAGGAAAAGATGCTTTTGTTTTGTTTAAATCAAAATCATTTTCGCTATTTTTTATTTCCTCCGTACTAATTTGTATTCCTTTAGCTTTTTACTATACCTGGGCAAATCCCTCTTTAACAGATGCTTATATACTAGCATTTCCGAGTATCAATGCCGATAGCTTTGCTATTGAAAATAAAATGTCTCTCGGGCAGGTTTCAGAAATTGTTTTTCTACTAATGTTACCGTTTGCCTATCGCAAATGGGGATTAAAAAATATATTTATCATCGGTTTATTGGCATGGGTTATTCGATTCCTGTTTTTTGGGTACGGAACAGCTGATACCACCCCCTGGATGCTCTATTTAGCTATTTTACTTCATGGAGTTTGTTACGATTTTTTCTTTGTAAGCGGACAAATTTATATCGATAAGAAAGCTGGAACGGCTATTAAAGCGCAGGCCCAGGGTTTAATTACTCTGGCAACTTATGGTATTGGTATGTTATTAGGTAATTTAATTGCAGGTTATGTAAAGGACATGAATACTTTATCCAATGTAACTAATTGGACAAATGTATGGTTAGTTCCCGCTGCCATCGCTTCCCTCGTCCTCTTATTATTTATGTTTTTTTTCAAGCAGGAAAAAATTTGATTTTAATCTCTAAAACGTCTTTTACCTTATGTTAGATTTAGGTTTTGTTTCCGCTATATTACCTGATTACTCGTTGGAAAAACTAGTTCTTTTTGCCGCCGAGGAAAAATTTTCCTGTATAGAAATTATGTGCTGGCCCTTGGGTAAATCAGAAAGAAGATATGCCGGTGTAACACATATCGATATTGACACGCTGAATGCGTCAAAAATAAAAGAGATTAAGGCCTTATTAAAAGACCACAACGTAAACATATCAGGTTTAGGTTATTATCCCAATCCATTGGATGCGGATGTAGAAAAACGCAAGTATTTCCAGGAACATATAAAAAAGATTATTAAGGCTGCTGCTGCACTCGATATTCCTGTAGTGAATACCTTTATAGGTAGAAATCAATATTTAAACTTAGAGGAAAATTTTAAATTATTTGCCACCGAATGGGCACCTATTATAGATGCTGCCCAGGCAAATGGCATAAAAATTGGGATTGAAAATTGCCCAATGATTTTTACTTACGATGAATGGCCAGGGGGAAAAAATATGGCTATAAATCCTCAAATCTGGGAGAAAATGTTCGATTGCTTTCCAACTCCATTGTTTGGATTAAATTTCGATCCCTCCCATTTTATATGGCAACAAATGGATTATATTCAACCTTTATATGATTTTAAGGATAGATTGCATCATATCCATCTGAAAGATGTTAAATTATATAAAAATAAACTGGATAAGGTAGGCATTATGTCTCCACCAAATTATTACAGTTCTCCCAAAATTCCTGGTTATGGAGATGTTCACTGGGGGAAATTTTTCTCGGCATTGACTGATATTGGATACCGTGGTCCAGTGTGTATTGAAGTAGAGGACAAAGCCTTCGAAGCCAATGAAAAAGATGTATTAACAGCGATTAAAACTGCAAGAAATTATTTAAATCAATATTTATCGTCATGAAAAGAAGTAGAAGTGGTTTATTTGGCGGAGTACTGGCCGGCATTGCAAATAGTACAGGAATTTCCGTTGTGCTCTTAAGGGTTTTATTCGTCGTTTTCTTTTTTGGTATAGGTGGTTTGACCCTTGGAATATCAAGTGGTGTTATGGCTTTAATCTATTTCCTGTTCTGGATGTTTATGGATTAAACTTTATTATTATAACTTCGTTCTAAGAAAAAAATGATTTAATGTTAAAATATTCCTCTTTAGCCCTTTTGTTTGTCCTTGTTTATTTTTTACCTTCCTGTAAACAAGAAAATTTAGGAGAACCTAAAAACGAAGTAACCTTTAAAGTAATTCAGGATCAAATCCTTACGCCAAGTTGCGCCTTATCTGGCTGCCACCAATCGGCTACTGACGGAAGTTTCCAGCAACATAAACTTATTTTGTCTGAGGGTAATTCCTATCAGAATCTAATAAATAAGGTTCCTGTGAATATTGCTGCGGTGAAGGCCAATATGCTACTGGTTAAACCCAATGAAGCAGAAAAAAGCTTCTTATTTCATAAAATAAACTGTGATTCTTATATCCACAAAAGCAATGAAAATTTTGGCAATCAGATGCCATTAGGTGGCAATATACTTACTAAAGGACAAGTTGAATTGGTGAAAAGATGGATAAATACTGGTGCCTTAAAGGACGATAGAAGCTTAAGTTTATCCATTTTATCAGACAATGCTCCCTGCCAATCGGATATTGAACCTTTGGCTCTTCCAGTTAATGGCTTTCAACTAAAAATTGATAAATTTGATATCCCATCAAATTTTGAACGTGAAATATTTATAAGGAAAGTTACACCAAACACCTCAGCCGTTTATGTTAATAAAATTGAGTTAAAAGGTCGTTCCAATAGTCATCATTTCCTCGTGTACGGATTTAATAATCCGTCATTTATACCAGCAGAAAATAAAATAAGAGAGCTGAGAAACCTGGACGGTTCACTAAATTTGACCACTTTCGCTGAGATGCAAAACCACTATTTTATTGGTGGAGGTTCCGATGTAAACGCTACCGTTACCCTACCTGAGGGGGCTGCCATTAAGATAGCACCAAATACTCCAGTTGATTTAAACGCACATTATTTCAATAAAACCAAGTTAACGCTCCAGGGCGAAAATTATGTAAATTTTCATACAGTTCCCGCTTCATCCGTTAAAAATGAAGTTAAAATGCTCGATTTAAATAATACAAGTTTAAATCTGCCACCCAATCAACGAAAAACCATTACCAAAAACTTTACCTTTCAGGAAAAAACGCATATTTTACTTTTGACCTCACACAATCATAAATTAGGTGAAAAGTTTGTCATTAAAATATTCGGCGGGCCCAGAAATGGGGAGGTGCTATATGAAAATACAGATTGGGAACATCCTCTCACTAAATTATTTTCAAATCCTGTCATCCTTAACCCAGGTGAAGGATTGACTTCAGAGGTAACTTACATGAACACAACCAATCGGACCATAACCTTTGGTTTCACCAGCGAAGACGAAATGAATATTATATTTGGGTATTACTATTAAAAGATAATCCGACTAAGAAAGCCATCGTATCTACCCCATCGGCATACTCTGATAAGGTAGGCGTTTGTGCTTGACCAAATGGAATGACCTTGATACCAGAAAGCTGTTCCGTACCCACAACGCATTGAATTTCGTCTAAAGATTCACTTAGATTTTCAATTAACTGAGATAAAGAAGAATAGTATTCATAATGGAGTGTAGCAATTTTAGAAGAAATAGATTTTTCTTCTGTTACCAAAACACTGCCTGTCATAAAATGAGGCACTTTGTTTAGCAACCAAATAGCGGATTGATAATCGAAGTTATTTTTATAGCTATTATGAAGAATGATTTCTTTAAATGAATGCAATTGGTCCAAAAGCAAGGTAAAATCATAGTTTTGGGGTACATAGAT
>JBMLQR010000025.1:11070-23504 GCA_049241465.1 Saprospiraceae bacterium
ATGAATGCAATTGGTCCAAAAGCAAGGTAAAATCATAGTTTTGGGGTACATAGATTTTAGATACATTTCTACATCCCAAACCGAAATAGGTAAAAATATCCTTTCCAAGATTCATTAGATCCTCTGGAGTTTCATTTCCGCTCAAAATGGTCACTGCTTGCCTGTTTTTTCGGATAATATGAGGTTTTGATGAAAAATAATGTTCGAAATACCTGGACGAATTATTACTACCTGTGGCAATTACGGCATCATAATCAACGAGCCTATCTATAAAATGAATATACTTTTTAAAATCAGGAGCTAATTCGATCAAAAGATCAGCTAAAAAAGGGAGTAAAAAAGGATCTTTATCAGAACATTTTATTAAAGCAATATTACCAGAGATGAGTACGCATAAAAAATCATGAAAGCCGACCAAAGGAATATTTCCAGCAAGAATTAATCCAATCTCCTTTGGTTGATCTGATTCCTTTAAATGAGGATACAAAGCAACCCACTCATTTAATTTTTGCTCATTTAAAAAAAATTCGACAACGTTACTTATTGCAAGTTTTTGATTTTCAATAGTAAACCAAGGATTATGTTGATATACTTTGGTTAGAATACTATCATAACGTTCAGGATTATCCTGCAAAATTTTACCTAAAGAAACAAAAGCTTGTAATCGATATGCTAAGTTCATAAAACGACTGGATTTATTTTTTCGCAAGATAGGGAAGCTGGTTATCCTCACAAAAAGAGTTCCAACCTTCAAGACCTAATGCATTAAGATTAGCTATATTTTTTTCAGGAATATTTAAGGTGTCTCCATAAAATAGCCTGGCTTGTTGAATACTCTCTGACCTGATAATATGAATTAATGGAAACGGAGATCTATTAGTAACATTAGACAAATCATTGGGTTGACTTCCTTCAAATTGGTAGGCAGGATGAAATGAAGCCAATTGAAACTCGTCCTCAAATTGATTTTTTTCCAAAAAAGTTTGAAGTAAGGCTACAAAAGAAAGATAATCGTCAAAGTCGCCAAAAGAATGAGGATAAATGATAAAGGCCGTTTCCAAAACTTCACTTGGTTCTTCTTGAAGTTCTCTCAAAACAGCATAAAATTGTTTTAAAAGGACGGTAATATCCTCATCTATATGAATTAGGTAGGATATTTTATCAGTGTTGAAAGGTTTAGCAGCGAAGGGACAAAAGTTTAAACCTATGACCACCTTTTCGATCCAATCTTTTACTAACTCCTTTTCATTTTCCATAATTAAAATAGATTAGTCCCTTCTTGACAAATAATATTTTCTCCAACGCTGCAAACATTCTTCAAAATCAGTAGGCAGATCACTTTCAAAACGAACGAATTCTTTCGTTGTAGGGTGAATAAAACCTAAAGTTTTAGCATGTAAAGCCTGTCTGGGTAAAACATTAAAGGTATTGTGCACAAAATCTTTATACTTTGAAAAGGGAGTTCCTTTTACTATTCGGGATCCACCATATTTTTCATCATTAAACAGCGGATGACCTATATAATTAAAATGGACCCTAATTTGGTGAGTTCTTCCCGTTTCCAGATTACATTTCACCAAAGAAACGTAATAATAATCTTCCAGTGTTTCATAATGAGTCAACGCCCATTTACCCTCATCTCCTTCAGGATACACCTGGTAACTTTTTCTATCTCTGGGATGCCGTCCAATATTCCCCTCTATTTTACCTTTTGCAGGTTCGGGCGCCCCCCATACTAAGGCATAATAAGTTCTTTCAATGGTATGATCAGAGAATTGTTTAGCTAGAAAAGTTAGGGCATAATCATTTTTGGCAATGACCAATAATCCCGAGGTATTTTTATCAATGCGATGCACTAAGCCTACCCTATTTTGAAATGATTCAGCATCTTCAGTTAAATGATCTACGCCCAAATAGAAAGCCAGACCATTTACCAAAGTCCCATCCCAATTTCCAACTCCGGGATGAACGACCAGGCCAGGCTGTTTATTTATAATCAGAATATCATCATCCTCGTAAATTATTTGAAGAGGAATATATTGCGGCTGAATTTTACCTGCATCTTCCTCTGAAAAGTGTCTGGGAAAAACGGCAGAGATTAAATTACCTGGTCTAATTTTATAATTTGACTTAACAGGCAAATCATTAACCAGTACAGATTGCGCTTTAATAGCTTGTTGAATTCTATTTCTCGAAATTTTTCCGAGTCTATCTGAAAGATATTTATCTATTCTTACAGCCTCCTGTTTAGGATCAATCTGCAGGGAGAGGCGTTGGAAAAAATCGTCCTCATTTTCGGTTTCAATCAAAGTAGCAAAGTTATTACGAATAAAAATTCAAAAATAGACAATTCAGCGCAATCAAAACCTATTTTCGAGATAAAAGGGTAAAACCTTATGCCATGTTGGCCAATCATGAGGCATATCATTCCCCCATATAGCTAATTCGTGGTTAATTCCTTTTGCATTAAATACAACGGATAAACGCCGACTTGCCTCAGGCATTTCATAACTACCTGATCCTGAAATAATATGAATATTTTTTCTATTCCTTAACAAAGATAAAGTATGATCATCGTTTAAATTTGGTAAATAGGCCATAGGATTATTAAAATAAACATCCTGGTCAAAATACCCCTGAGTATATGATTGAAGATTATAATCGCCAGACATACCAATTACCCCATTTATCAAATCGGGTCTTTTCAAGAACAAATTTACGGCATGGAGTGCACCAAAAGATGCTCCTGAAACAACAATTGGTGTTTCAGGAGATGTTTTACTCTTTATATAGGGAAGAACCTCTTTAAAGACATAATCATTAAATTGATTGTGCCGAATAGATTTATCTCTGGGATGCATAGAATGATTCAACCAGCTTTCATTATTGATGCTGTTTATAGAAAATACCTTGACCTTTCCGGCATTGATAAGTGGAGCAATAGCCTGAATGAGACTAAATCGTTCATATTCAAGAAAATCAGCCGCAGCGGTTGGAAGCATTAACAGAGAAAACCCGTAATGACCATAAACCGCAATATTCATCTGTTTGTGAAGAGAAGGGCTATACCAACTGTCTATAAACTTTTGCATACCTATCTATTAATTAGTCTGGAAAAGCCTCATCCTCTGCGAGCGTTAAAACCTCATCAGATTGGATAATTTTAAAAATACTTTTGTTTCTGGCTAGTTCATATTTATAGAAAAAGCGCATGGTATGAAGTTTATTTTTCAACATAGATGCTGAAAAGGCTGCATCGGACGATTTTAACGCATTCGATGCTGTAATGCCTATTTTCAACCATTGCCAGGCAACCACAATAGTACCAATAGCTTCCATAAACAAAGTGGCATCCGAAACAAATTTCTCCGTTTCCCCTTTCATGGCCATCGGTATAAGGTGAGCCAGTGTAGCTTCGACCATCGGTAATTGATCCTCCAGTTCTTTTGCTGTAATTATCAAACGCTCATCCATTTTACCCTCAGAGATAGTATGTTGAATTTCTGACAACATCGTTTTGAGTACCAGGCCATTTTCCATCAGTACTTTTCTACCCAAAAGATCTAAGGATTGAATACCCGTTGTTCCCTCATAAATAGACATAATACGAATGTCTCTATAGTATTGCTGAAGGATGAAATCGGCACAGAAACCATAACCGCCTAAAATCTGAAGACCATTATCAACGGCCAATTTACCTTTTTCCGATGGATAGGTTTTAGTTATCGGCGTTAGGAATTCCAATAACAAGTTCCAGTGATTATTATTTTCTTTATCAGAAATCTCACGGTCGTGATAAATCGAAGATTGCAATATAAGAGAAAGAGAACCCTCATAAATAGCCTTTTGCAAAAAGAGCATTCTTCTTACATCGGGATGATTAATGATTAAAGTGGGTCCTGCGGCTTCATCTTTCCTTCCACCACTTAGCAATCTTCTTCCTTGTTGTCTTTCCTGAGCATATTGCAGTGACGCATAATAGGCAGCAGAAGCAATGGCTGCCCCTCCCCTTCCTACGGCAATCCTTGCATCATTCATCATCTGAAACATATAGGAAAGTCCCTTATTGGGTTCACCCACCAGGTAACCAGTACATTGCTCATTATCACCAAAAACCAGATGGGCTGTACAATATCCTCGTTGACCCATTTTCTGAAAATCGCCAGCAGTAATAACGTCATTATTTACTAAGGCCTGATCAGGTGAAATTTTATATTTAGGCACTATAAAAAGTGAAATTCCTTTAGTTCCAGCTGGTGCACCTTCAATTCTTGCCAATAGCAAATGAATAATATTGCCAGCATATTCATGGTCACCTCCTGAAATAAAAATTTTATGTCCTTTTATAAGAAAAGTACCGTCATTCAAAGGTTTTGCAGAACATTTAATATCAGACAAGCCACTTCCCGCCTGAGGTTCAGAAAGACACATGGTGCCACTCCATTCTCCGGATAACATGTTGGGCACATATTGTTCATGATACTTTTTATCGGCAAAGGACGAAATCAGATGAGCAGCACCTGCAGTCAGACCTGCATAACCAGGAATATGATTATTTGCTGCTTCCATAATAAAATAAGCCGCATGCATCACAGTGGCAGGTAATTGAAGCCCACCCATAGATTCATCAAAAGAAGCACCAATAATCCCCAGTTCACCTTGTTTTATTAAAATATCTTTAATTTTTGGATGCACATGGATTTTACCCTCTGAAAATTTAGCCGGTTTTTCATCCATCTCTTTAAAAATTGGATATAAATCCTGATCTGAAAAATCAGCAACAGATTGTAAAAAAAGGAGGATAGATTCTTTATCGAAAGCATTATACCGCTCATTTAAAAGCAGTTCCTCCAATTTATGAACATTGAACATCAGAAACTTAAGCGTTTCCATATTAAAATAAGCTGCCATAGTGTTTTTATTTGTAAAAATAGCGAATTTTCGCTAAAATTCAAATTTTAATTTACCCCATAAAAGGATATCTATAATCTGTAGGAGGATTAAAGTTCTCTTTAATGGTTCTTGGAGAAACCCAACGCCAAAGATTTATAATCGAACCAGCTTTATCGTTCGTTCCAGAGGAACGTGCGCCACCAAAAGGTTGTTGTCCAACGACAGCACCGGTAGGTTTATCATTGATATAGAAATTACCCGCTGCATTTCTAAGTAAATTATTTGCCAGGGTCAATGCCTGTTGATCTGAAGCAAAAACGGCTCCCGTCAAAGCATAAGGAGATGTTTCATCCACTAATTTCAGTGTTTCCTCATATTCACCATCGGGATAAACATACATAGTAAGTACCGGCCCAAATATTTCTTCCTCCATTAAAAAATGATGAGGATTTTCAACCACGAAAATGGTAGGCTCAATAAAATAACCTATTGATTTATCATAATTTCCACCTGCGATTAAACTGACGGTTTCGTCATTTTTACCTTTATCTATATATCCAGCAATTTTATCAAAGGCTTTTTCGTCAATCACCGCATTGATAAAGTGACTATAATCGAGCGGAGAACCCATTTTAAAGGATTGTACCATTGGAATAAGAATGTCTTTCAGTTCATTCCAAATGGATTGGGGTATATAAGCTCTGGAAGCGGCTGAACATTTTTGACCTTGAAACTCAAAAGCACCTCTTGCGAGGGCGACGGCCAATGCTTGAACGGAAGCACTTGAATGTGCTATCACAAAATCCTTTCCTCCTGTTTCACCAACAATTCTTGGGTAGGATTTATATTTTGGCAGATTTCCTGCTATTTTTTGCCATAAATTATTAAAAACAGCAGTACTACCCGTAAAATGCAATCCGGCAAAATCTCTGTGTTCAAAAATAACTTCACCGGCAACAGGACCTGAAACCACCACCATATTAATAACACCATCGGGAAGGCCTGCCAATTTCAGCACCTCCATAATCACTGCGGCAGAATACACCTGATTTTCTGCGGGTTTCCAAACCACCACATTTCCCATAAGGGCTGGGGCAGCAGGTAAATTACCTGCAATGGAGGTAAAATTAAACGGAGTTAGAGCAAAGATAAATCCTTCTAAAGCTCTGAATTCCAATTTATTCCAGACTAACGGAGCAGAAATAGGTTGTTCCGCATAAATCTGGGTCATAAATTTTACATTAAATCGGAAAAAATCAGCCAATTCAGCCACGGCATCTATTTCCGCCTGATAAATATTTTTAGATTGACAGAGCATGGTCGCTGCATTCATTTTTGCTCTAAAAGGCCCGCTCAACAAATCTGCCGCTTTTAAAAAGATGGCTGCTCTTTGTTCCCAAGGTGTAGATTCCCAGGAATGTTTAGCCTTCAGCGCTGACTGTATGGCCTTTTCAACATGATTTTTATTTCCTTTATAGTAATAACCTATAGTAAGTTTATGGTCATGTGGAGGACAAATTGCAATTTTATCTCCATCAAAAACCTCCTCTCCACCGATAAACTGAGGGATATCTATTTTTTTTGAAAGTAACTCGGTAAGCGCCGAATCTAACGCTTTCCTTTCAGGTGAACCCGCTGCATAATTTAGAACCGGTTCATTTTTTATTTCTGGAAGGGTAAAAAGGGCATTGGCCATAATATTTGGTTTTAAAGTATAAGGTTTTATCTTAAAAAAGGTTGAATAACTATTTTTTCAGGTAAAAAAGAAATTGCGTCACCCCCACCCTTTATAATTTCGCGAACAATGGTTGAACTGATATGACTGAATGCGGGTTGGCTAATCAAAAAAATAGTTTCAAGACCATTTCCAACGATATGATTAAGTTGAGAAATGGTTTTTTCATAATCGAAATCGGAGGCATTCCTTAAACCTCTGATCAGGTATTTAGCTCCAATTCTGGAACAGTAGTGGGCCGTAAGATTTTCAAAACTCCCAATTTCGATTTTAGGTTCGTCCCTAAAAACCTGATCCAACCATTTCAATCGGTCGGGAAGAGGAAATAAAGTTTTCTTTTGATCATTAACCCCCACCGCAACGATAATCTTATCGAAAAATGGCAAAGCCCTCATGACAATATCAACATGCCCAACAGTGATAGGATCAAATGACCCTGGAAATACAGCAATTTTTTCCATGACAGATTTATGAATACCAAAGATAATTCAAGGTATCTAATTTTCAAGTATTTGGAAGGAATCGAAAAATTTATCTGTATCCATATTTGAAGCTAATGATTTGAAGGTGATGGTTTGGACAGCAAAATACCTGTTTTTCATTAAATAGGCTTTTGTCTTAATGACCGCCGTATCATTTTTATAATGTATTCTCCAAAACTGACCTGGTAAAGTATTTAACTTGATAGGCGAGAAATAAATAACCTTTCCATTTATGCTAAAAGCGGCTTCATTCCGGGTTGACTCAAAAAAATCACTGACAAAAGATTCATCTTTGACATCGAGTGCCCCTTCTGGATAATCGCAATACTGAACCATGTACATAAAGTTTGAATGTCCACTATTAGCTGAGGGCTGAAAATAAAAAGTATGCATAACAAGAGGACCTAAAGGGGTATTGGAACTATCTATTTTTTCGCGAAGTTCCCCAGGTACGGTGACAACAAATTTGCCCTTATCTGACTTAAACTTGAACCAATTAAGCTTTATTTCAGGATTTTCCTGCGCATTCATCGAAAAAAAAATAAGCGACAGACCAAAAAGAAGTATGAATCGATACATAAAATAGTAGTTTTACGAAAAAAAACAAATGAAAGAAGAAGGCATATTAGTAAGCATAATAATGGGTTCCGATTCCGATATGAAGATAATGGAAGAAGCGGTCCACATCATCAAATCATTTAACATTGCTTATGAGGTTGATATTGTTTCTGCGCACAGAACACCTGAAAAATTATATTCTTTTGCAAAAAACGCCCATGTAAGAGGGATAAAAGTAATTATAGCAGGAGCAGGAGGTGCAGCACATTTACCGGGTATGGTAGCGGCAATTTCCCCTTTACCTGTTATTGGCGTTCCCATAAAATCAACTAATTCTATTGATGGTTGGGATTCAATCCTGTCTATTTTACAAATGCCAGGTGGTGTCCCCGTGGCTACAGTAGCACTAAACGGAGCAAAAAATGCTGGTATTCTGGCACTTCAAATATTGAGCACCAGCGATAGCGACCTTCAGAACAGGCTTATTGCCTATAAAAACAAATTAAATGAAGAGGTACAGGAAAAGGCCAGAAAAATACAGACTTTATAGTTTCTTGAGCCCTTTTTGAATCGCTGCCAATAATAAAGGTTCCATGATAGCGTAACCTGCGGGCGTTGGATGAACTTTATCAGTACTCAAACCTGGTTTAAGTCCCAGATTACCGTCTTCCATGGCAGAATAATAGTCCAGATAGACATGTCCCTTTAATTTAGCGTACTTTTTAATGTCTTCATTTAAACTAACCACCTTTGGGCCGGGATTCATTCCTGGACGCCAGGGAAAATCACTGGCGGGGAGGACAGAACTTAAAATCACCCCGATTTTATTGGCAACAGCCAGTTCACACATAGAAATAATATTATCCATTATTTCAGATTGAGAAATTGGGCCTGTATTTTGAGCTATATCATTAATCCCACAGAGCAACACCACTAATTTTGGCTTTAGATGAACAACATCTTGCTTAAACCTCAACAACATCTGAGGTGTAGTTTGTCCACTTATACCCCTACCCACCAGATTGGTATTCGCTTTAAAAAAATCGGGTCGCTCCCTTACCCAACCTTCGGTAATGGAATTTCCCATCAGGACGACAGTAGTAGTTGAAGGCTTCTCTTTTAATAAAGCAATATTCGCCTCTTTATATCTTGCTAGGTTGGCCCAATCCATACCCTTTTTATTATCTTGACCTGACAGATTGAAAATTGAAATTATGGTCAAGAATATAGATGTTAAAACAGTGTTTTTCATGAAATTAGCTGTTAAAGAGATTATCATACGAAGAGGAACCAGAAATTTTTGGTGTTTCATTTTTTGAAAAACCCTTCTGATTTAAGTCAAGCATGGATGGAGAGGATAAAGAAGAGGAAGAGCCATCGAGTAACATCAATGACGATTTTTTCTCCCATTCTTCCAGCATTTTTAAGCCTTGCTCTTCAAAAACACCATTCTGAAGATCCACTGAATCCATAAAATTGGAAGACATTTCCATAAAACGCTCCATTTCGCCTACCTTATTGGCCACATCATCGGCAATGGTTTCCATGGCCATATCGAACATAGCTCTTTTATCGGGATCTCCACTAATAATACTCATTGCTGATTTCATAGCAGAGTGAGAGGTACGAATTGCCTTTCTCTCTTGTTCTTTTAATTTCACCTGATCTCTTGTATCCTCCAAAAGCACTTCAGAATTATCATGCATTTTTGTTAAAATACGATAAAGAATCTCCATTTTCTGAAGGAGAACGGTATATTTTTCATTGCTTTCCTTCAATCTGGCTGCTTTTCTGGAACTGAGCAACATTTGATTTTCATTTCCAGCATCCCTGGCAGCCTGCGCCAGTTTCATACTGGCATTCACCTCTTTTTCATTCTCTTCATAAACAGTGTGAAGTTTCCTTATTTGACCGCGTAACAAGCCAATTTGGGTGCGCATTTTACCTAAATTTTTCTCCAGATCCTCCACATAATTTTTTAAAATACCCACGGGATCAATGGTAACAAAAGCGCCGGTAATGGTACGCATTAAACTTTTATACATATACCATACGAGCGTTCTCATACGAGGATCAGCCACCATGTAAACTAACGCTCCAATAGCGATAATCATTAAAGTCAAATAAAACACATTTTGAGCCAATGCTAAAAGAAAGGCAATATTTGAAAAAATCAAGAAACCAACGCCTCCGACGATAGTCATCAGAAAAACAAGGCCAGCAATCCCTTCTGGTCTTGACCAAAAGGACTTGGGTTTCATATTTCCACTATTAAATTGAGATATATCAGCCATAATTTAAGAATTTACAGATAAAGGTTAATTGCATCGATATCACGATCTATTTCACTATTGATAGCATGCAAGGTAACTTCAAAATTTTGTTTTGTAGTATTAATTTTCGAATCAGATTCAATAATCTGTTCATTTTTAGATTTTATCAAGGCTTCATTCTTGATGATTTTAGATTCAAGCTCTGCTATTTGCTGTTTAAACAAAGTTATTTGTTGATCCAGCGCCAGTATTTCATTGTTTCTCGCCACAACATGTTGGTTCACCTGATTTTGCAGCGCAATATCGAATGAATTTTTCTCCTTTTGCAAAACAGATTTATAATGTTCGGCGGAGCTAACTAAATGTTCCTTCGTTAAACCGATAACGGAAGCTGTGGCAAAGGCAGATTGAAAAACCTGAGAAGACTCCATCTTTAAACTCGCCAATGCACGAAGAGATGCTCTAAACTCAAGATAATCAAAGCCCTTCAAATTATTTCGAAGCAATGCATCGGTCAGTGATTTACAACTTTTATCATCCAAGCCATCTAAATTACCAAATAAGTTGGTTGATGATTTATCCATCATTTCATATATTATTAAAGCCATTCAAAAAACACTGCAATTTAAGGGAATTTAGTAAATTGCTTTATTTATTTTTCGATAAACCGCCACAATTAAATGATAAAAACGTCCTTTTTAAAATATGACAAAAAATAATTACGTGAAAATTTCCTTAATGGATGATTCCAATGAAAAAGGTAATATTTATTTGACGGGTAACTTCAACGGTTGGAAACCCGCCGATGAAAGATATCAAATGATTAATGTATTAGATAACCAGTATTATATTGAAATTCCCCTGACTTTAATTCCCGATGAAACCCTGGATTATAAATACACCCGGGGAGATTGGCATTCCGTAGAACTTAATAGTTCTGGAAAACATACGCCCAACAGAAAATGGGCAAAGGGAATGCCTGAACCTAAAGATACCGTAAATCAGTGGTTAAAAGATGAAGATTTAAACCACACTAAGTATTACCCTATCATCCATGATCTGTCCTCCAAATTCAACGTCCCTGACCCGATTAAAACGAGGAGAATATCTATACTTTTACCCTGGGATTATTATTCATCGACGGAAAGATACCCAATAGTTTATTTACAAGATGGGCAAAATCTTTTTCAAGACAAATCACCTTATGGCAATTGGCATATCGATAGAAAAGTAGCCAGATTATCTGCTCAGAAAGATAAAAGGGTTATCATTCTGGCCGTCGATCATACCCATGAGAATAGATTGGCAGAATACACCCCTCCTCACGTGCCCGATCGGGCGGAAGCTTATGGTAAGGAATATATAGATTTTTTAAAAAATGATATTATTCCCTACGTTGATCAAAATTACAGAACGATAGGCACCCCCCAGAATACCATCATAGGAGGCAGTTCAATGGGCGGTTTGATAAGTTTATATGCTCACCTGGCATTTCCCGATGTATTTGGAAAGGGCCTTATTTTTTCTCCTTCCTTATGGCTCCTTCCTAATCTTTTCGATTGGTTAAAATCTAATTCTTCTGATTCATTAAAAACAAAAACTTATATTTATTGTGGGGGAAGAGAGAGCAACGAAATGGTAGGTCAAGTTGTGGCTTTGTACCATGGGTTGAGGGCGTTAAACAAAGAAAATGAAATCACTTTGAAAATTAATTCTCAAGGGGAGCATCATGAATCTTACTGGGGAGAAGAATTTTTTCAATCCATGGAATTTATCTTATAAATTATTTAATATGAATATATTATGTATTTGCAGTTATTTTAAAGGGACCGAATTTTTAATTCAACAATCTATTTTAGGTCATCGCGTATTTCTAATAACCTGTGAAAGTAGAAAGCAGGAAAATTGGCCATGGCAACATATTACCGAAACCTATTATTTGCCCACCGAGGATAATTCCCCCGAGAACATGGCTTTACTTAAAAAAGGGTTTGGCTGGTTATTACAAACGGAAAAAATTGACGCTTTAGTTGCTTTAGACGACTTTGACGTTGAAAAAGCAGCTTTTCTTAGGTCTGCCTTTCAAATAAAGGGCATGAATGTTCATACGGCACAACTATTTAGGGATAAATTAGCCATGAGAATAGCTGCAAAGGAATTTGAAATTTCCATTCCTCCATTTTGTCCACTATTTAATGACTTGGCTATTCATCAGTTTATGAGAGAAGTTGAGGGTCCATGGATCATTAAGCCGCGAAGTCAGGCATCAACTACAGGTATAAAAAAAGTAGCATCATTCAATGAAGTAGCCCAATTTCTTCAAGATGTGGGAGAAAATAGAACTGATTATCTCTTAGAGAAATTTATACCGGGAAGTGTTTTTCACTGTGACTCATTATCTTATAAAGGCGACATTGTTTTTGAAAAAACATCGAGGTATTTAGAAACACCCTTAAAGGTAGCTCATGAAGGAGGTATCTTTAAAACCATTAC
>JBMLQR010000025.1:23604-26575 GCA_049241465.1 Saprospiraceae bacterium
TTTGAAAATAAGCCCTATAAAGTGCCTGATAAGAAAAATTTCTTCGCAGGTCTTATTGTTTCGCTGGCAAAAATGAAAGATCCGGATATATCCATTTTCAGTGACGAAAAGATTGTCTGGACATTAAAAAAAGATTACCATGTAGGTATGGTTTTCAGGAGTGAGTATTTTGAGGACATTATCTCAATGATGGAAAATATTACGCCCATCATACAAGAAAAATTTCATGCTTCAGCACCCACTCCTGATAAACCTATAGATTAACCTTATTTTCCTACTTTAAATACATCGTCAGATACCTGACTATTTACATTTATTGATTTCACATTAGCATCTAAAGGTGCTGGCATAGCTCCTTTAATAACTAATTTGTGAGGAAACAAAATATTAGCCACTGGCTTATAATCACCGTAATCACGAATGATGGTTACTTCCTGTTCACCCGATTTCTCCACCATAGACGTTCTCATTTTAAGGCCAGAATCGACGGCAAAATAATCAGATTTAATTTTTCCTTTAGCATCTTTAATCAATACCTTATAGCAATCAACGCCATTAACCATTTCATTTTCAGCTAATTCCAAAGTAGTACCTTTTTCTGTGTAGAATAATTCAGGAAAGATACTTGCTTCTTCACGTAATTCATTAGCCTCATCACCTTCTACTATTTTTTCAGGCTGACCCATAGCAGTAATTTTACCCTTAGTACCGTCAAATATCTGCTCACTTAAAGTCATACTATTCATTGTAACCGAAGAAATGAGCTTAATATTATCCTTTTGGATATTTTTCATTGAAAGTTGCATTCCCTGAATAGATGCTGACATTTCTATGGTTACATCTTTTACATTGGAAAGAACCTCCTTACCGCCAATGGCCTTTATATAGTTTTCAATGATTGCAGAAGGATCTATTTTTACCTCTGATTTCGTTTCCATTTTCAATTTTGGAACCAAAATATTTCCATAATTATCAACGTAGCGCACTTTATTTTCAGCATCGAATCGAGCCAATTTAGAAGCAATTTCTGAACCTTTACCCACTGCTGAAATAAAAATCTTGTCAGGATTAACATATTTCAAAGCCATAGCTTTAACCTGAGCAGCATCGACGGCACTCAATCGTTGTAAATAAGTATTGTAATAATCAGCGGGCAATTTATAACGAACAATATTTAAGGCAAAACCTGCAATGGTAGAGGGTTGTTCCAAACTACGTCCAAAACGACCAAGTAGTTCTGCTTTTGCGGCATTTAGCTCCTCATCGGTAACGGTACCCTCTCTGATTGATTTCATTTCAACGATAAATTCAGTTAACGCTGAATCAGTTACTATGTTTCTTACATTGGCCCCTGCCGTAAAAAAACCAATATTCTCATTGGGGGAAATACTAGAATAAGCCCCGTAAGTATAACCTTTATCTTCCCTTATGTTTTTAAATAAACGACTGGAACTTCCACCTCCGAATATTTGATTCATCACTGACACTGCGGTAATATCTGCTGCACCAGGCTCTAAATTTAGAGGATAAGTGAGGGATAAAACGGTTTGAACCGCATCATTTTTATCGTAAACATACACTTGATTTGCTGCTGGTGGTGTTGGGTCAGCAAATTTTTGAGCTTTAACCTTACCCTTTTTCCATGCGCCAAAATACTTTTCAGCCTTGGCCATAGCGTCAGCATTGGTAATATCGCCTACCACAATAAGGTAAGAATTACCTGGTTTGAAATATTCATCCTTATAATTTTTACAATCCAGGACCGTAATATTTTGAATAGTTTGCTCCGTAGTTGTTTCGCCGTAAGGGTGTTTTGTTCCATATCTCAATCTGCTTGAAATTTCTGAACTAATTGCCCCAGGATCATCTTTTTGACTGGACAAACCAGAAAGCGTTTGCTTAATCAGTTTATCAAATTCTTCTTTAGGAAAAGAAGCGTTAAAAAGAATATCAGACATTAATTCTAAAACAACGTCAGCATGTTTTGTTAAGGATGAGGCAGAAATACCATTTCCTGAAGTATTCAGTGATGCACCAATAAAATCAACAGATTCATCGATTTGTGCTTTCGACTTAGAGCTAGTACCAGCGCTCAATAGTGGTCCTGCAATAGATGAAATACCCGCTTTATCATTTTCTAAATGCAAAGGGACATCCACAAAAAGCTGAAAAGAAACCCTGGGAAGCTTGTGATTTTCAACCACAATAATTTGAAGACCATTACTTAGTTTAGATAAGGTATAATTTCCAATTTCAATTTTTGGAGCTGGACCAGCCACTGGAGCTGATTTCCTGAAGTCCTCCTGACCTTGCAAAGAGAAGACAGAAAGAAATATAAAAAGAGAAAGAATTAAAAATTTATGCTGCTGCATGGTGATGTAGTATTTGAGTATGTAAAAGGTTAAAAACAATCTTAATTTGATTTTGGCAACCAAAATAAGACCAGACGATTTTTTTCATCAAAATAAAGATTAGCTACTCTTTGGATATCCTCTTTAGTCACAGCCAAATAACGATTGATCTCTGTATTAATTAATGAAGCGTCTCCATAATGCGTTTCATAGACAGCTAAATTCTCTGCGATACCTTCTACTGATGAAAGTTTGTCCACAAACTGGTTTTCAATTTGATTTTGTAGTTTTTTTAACTCTTGATCAGAAATAGGTTGATTTTGCACCTTTTCAATTTCTCCTAAAATTGCCTTTTCAATGTCACTTAATTCAACACCCATATTGGCTATACCGTAGGAAATACCCAAACCTGGATCTTCGAGTGGAAATTGAAAAGAACCTGCCTGAATGGCCAACTGTTTTTCATCGACAAGAGAACGATAAATACGAGAACTGTTACCATTTGACAACAAAGTATTTAACATTTCCATAGCATAATAATCTTTACTTCCCTGTGCTGGCGTTCTATGACCAATGATTAAAGCTGGCAACTGAACTCGATCATACACTGTATCTCTTTT
>JBMLQR010000025.1:26675-30383 GCA_049241465.1 Saprospiraceae bacterium
TGGTTATCCATTCTTTGTTTCCTCTCTTCCTTTACTACGGCTCTTTGCGTTTCAATTCCTTTTGAATCAACCACGGCATGTTTCATTCTTTCAGATTCAAGCCATAATCCTAATTCAAGATAATTAGAGGGTAAAAACTCATAATAATAGGTTCTATCCTGACTTGTATAGGCATTTAAGGCTCCACCAGCACGAGAAACGTATTTATCGTACTCACCTCTCGCAATATTCTCCGAACCTTCAAACATCAAATGTTCAAAAAAATGAGCAAATCCAGTTCTCTCCGGCTTTTCATTTTTTGAGCCTACATGATAAAGAACTGAAATCACAACATTGGGTGTAGTATGGTCTTCGTGTAAAATAACTTTCAAACCATTATCTAAAGTAAATCGGTCAAACTTAATTTGTGTTTGCCCGAAAACAGTAGAAGAAACAAGTAGAAGCAAAGCGCTTAGAAATTTTTCCATGATATCGTTTTATAATTTTGTATTATTTCGCATAAATACACTTAAAAGTTCAAATATGTTTCATTTTTTCGACGAAAATCAATGGTTTCGCGATGGTAGAAAATACAAGTATAACAAAACAACTATTTTACCTAATTTTACATGAAAATTTCAATAACATAAGCCCTATATTATGAAAAAACAGGTCATTTTTATTACTGGAACCTCCTCAGGACTGGGTAAGGCCATGGCTGAATTATGTTATGAAAATGGACATATTGTTTATGGAAGTTCAAGAAATCCGCCGGCAGAAAACCCTTATTTTGAGGAACTTAAAGTAGATGTTACCGATCAGCAGAGTGTTCAAAATGCCATAAATTATATTATAGAAAAGGAAGGCAGAATAGATGTAGTTATAAATAATGCAGGTTTAGGTATCATTGGGCCCATCGAATATCTTGATGTTGCAGATGTTAATAAAGTATGGCAAACCAATGTGAATGGGTTATTGCATGTTTTACAAGCGGTTCTCCCTTCCATGAGACATCATAATGCAGGTAAAATAATAAGCATAAGTTCTATCGCTTCAGTCATTGCTCTACCTTTCAGAGGTGTTTATTGTGCAAGTAAAGCAGCAGGAGATAAGATTATTCAATCTTTAAGGATGGAATTATCCCAAACAAATATAAGCTGTTGTTCCATTCAAGCCGGCGACATAAAAACATCTATCAACGAAAACAGATTAAAAGTTAAGGATTTAGAAGATCCATTTTATGCTGACATTGTAAAAAGGACGAACCAACACATTGACGAGGAAGTAAATAAAGGCATGAGCGCGCAGGCGGTAGCCTTAGAAATCTACCATTTATTAAGCCATGAAAAATTACCTATTACTTATGTAGTGGGCAAACCCCTCCAAAAATTATCCTTATGGATAAAAAGAATTGTTTCTGAGAGCATATTTGAAAAAATCATTGCGTCTTATTCCAAATAGGTTAAAAGAATCTTTTTCGTTGGATAATCCAGCTAAGGAGAAAAGAAACCGATGTGGCAAAAACAATGATAACAGGCAGGGCAAAGGGACTTTTTGATAATGGAAGGGGCACATTCATTCCAAAAAAAGAAGCGATTAAGGTAGGTACGGCGAGAAAAATAGTGACTAAAGTAAGTCTGTGAATAGTGACATTCATATTATTTGAAATAATGGATGCATAAGTATCCATGGTTCCAGAGAGGATGTTGGAATACACATTGGCCATTTCCAGGGCCTGACCATTATCAATAATAATATCTTCGAACAAATCCATTTTTTCCTCTTCACTTCGAATAGATAAAAAATCTACCCTTTTCATTTTCATCATAAGCAAATCATTAGCGCTCAATGAATTGAGGATATAAACTAAGGATTTTTCAATGCTTAAGAGTTGTTTTAACTCTTTATTTCTACTGGCATGATAGAGTTCCCTTTCAATTAAATTTCTTCTGAGGTCTAATTTTTTCAAACAGGTAAGAAATCGATACACATTTTGCTCCAGTAGTTGAATAAGAAAAAACATCGCATCTGAAGGATCAAAATTTCTTACTTTATTTTCAATAAATTTATTTAACACAGGATTATCTGCTGTGGTAATGGTAAAAACGTGTTCAGGGGAAATGATTATACCAATCGGAACAGTGATATAAATAGCATCGTTTTCCTCCTCCGATGTATTAAGAATAGGTGCATTTATTAAAATAAGGCGGCAATCATCTTCCACTTCAAATCTCGATCTTTCATCTACGTCAAGAGAGTCTAACAAAAAATCTAATGGAATCTCAAACTGTACCGACGTTTTTTCCATTTCATCGGTAGAAAAAGGGGGTTTTATATTTACCCAACAACCTGGTTCCGGGTGCTGAATTTCAGTAAGGAGACCATCAACCTTTACGTAAAAATGAACCATAGCAGGAAATTGATAATTCTTGAAAACCGAAATGCAAACTTACCTATTTTAGATTAAATAACGGTAAGAATAACTTTAATCCATCCTTAATGTTCTTACAGGAGAAATACGGGTAATTAACCAGGTTGGAAGAATTAGGAATAAGACGATAACCAAAATAGTACCCAGGTTAAGGAATAAGATATGACTAAAATTTATAAGAATGGGGGCCTCGTTTAAATAATAATTCTCTTCAGAAAGCTTTATAAAGTGTCCATATTTTTGAAGTAAACAAATGCTAATCCCAATAATATTACCCCAAAGCATACCTTTACTTGCAATTATACCTGCGTAGAACATGAAAATTCTGCGGATACTCCAATTGGAACTACCCAGACTTTTTAAAATCCCTATCATTCTCGTCCTTTCTAACATCAAAATCAAGAGGGCCGTAACCATATTAATGATAGCAACAACAACCATGAGTGATAATATGACCACCTCATTAATATCTTGTAAAGACAGCCATTCAAAGATTTCAGGTAGTTTATCTCGTATGGATTGCACATTTAATTCAGGAGGTAACACATTACTATAAATCACTTCTGCCCAATGATCAATCTTACTAATATCGTCAATAAACACTTCATAACCACCTATTTGGTTATCTTCCCAACCTTGTAATTGTTGAACTTTTCTTATATCGACTAAAGCAAATTTACTATCGTATTCTTCCAGGCCCGTTTTATAAATACCAGAAATTTTAAAATTCCTCTTTAGCATAGTACCATTTTTCACAAAAAATAGTCTGAAGTTATCCCCCGTTTTTAATGAAAGCCTGCTGGCTGTTTGCTTAGAAATGATAATTTGGTTAGAGGCCTCTTCTGTTGGAAAAGAAATAATATCTCCCTCTTGAAGGTAGGTTTTAAAAAACTGCCAATTAAAATCGGAACCAATGCCCTTTAAAAAAATGCCATCCAGATCATTTTTGCCTTTAACTATACCAGGTTGTATGGCATATACCTGAACAGCCTTTATACCTTGCATGTTTTTAAGCACAGGATAAAAATCCTGGTTATCCTCAATGGGGTCTATCTCCAATAAATTTTGATAAACATTGGCAGCGTTGATGTGTAAATGTCCCCAAAAGCCAAATATTTTACTACTTATTTCTGATTTAAATCCCGTAATTAATGCGGTGGTGACAATCATTACCGCAATACTCAAAGCCACGGCAAGCGAAGCAATACGAATAATAATGCTAGCAAACGACTTTTCCTTCCCGTTTGAAATACGCATGGCTAATTTAAACTCCCACCTCATTCTGATTGATTGTATAA